>NZ_JBHIQN010000005.1:0-116777 GCF_042196525.1 Bartonella sp. AC62GZZY | reverse complement strand
TAAAAATACACAAAACAATACAGACTGCCCCCGCTTTGCATTATTCATGAAGCACTCTTTAAAAGAACTTCATGGAACCTCTAACAAGTCCACTCAAAAAAGTCACTGCCCTATAACGCTTTTAACAAAAGCACATGCCTCTGTGACCAAAGAAAAATGGCACCCAAAACCACTTTATTTTAACTGCTGAAGATCTCTCCCCCACATTTCTATGGAAAAAGACCTTTAAACAAAACTGTTTAGCCTGTCAATGGTTAATACATTAATATCCCCAGTTTAATGCTACAATATATTTATCAATAATTAGAGATAGATTCACTCTCCAGCTCCTCTAAGCCACTCAACACACATATAAACGAGACATCATGCGATCAAGAACATCCTGTCGTCAAAAACCATCATAGAAAACAATAAAGAAACCTCTTTTAAAACTTTCTACTCAAATAGGCAAAACTCTCTGTACAGCGCATTAAGCAACCGTTCTCCAAAGACAATGATCTGAGTGATCTGAACAGAAGAGTTTTGTCCAGTGCTGTCAGTGTTGTCAGTTCTTTTTAGAGCCTATATTATTTTTTTAAATGAGAGAAAATTAAAAACATTATATTTCAATAGGTTAGAGCTTTAACGATACAACCTATATCGACAATACAATCTTAAATACAATCAATAATATATTATTTGTCAGTTTGTGTCAGTAAATTGAACTGACAAAATAGACTATTTTAGTGACTCATAAAACCTATCAAAATACTCATTATGATATCTTAAAAGCACATATCAAATTTGTCTTTTTTCCATAAAACGAACAGCAAATTTCACTAGTTTGCTGATCTTATCCCATGTCATGGGCTGTGGATAAGTACCTTTAAAAACCCCTTTTGAAAAAAAATATCGGTTTTTTAGCATTTTTCTGCATTTTTTCTCAATTCGTTCAAAATGGATTTAATAAGCTTCGTTTTGATTCTTTTGATAAGAATTAACCAACTCATATGAAAACGGAGCCCTGTTGTAATATGCATCACTTTAATAAGTCTGATAATGAACATGTCACTTTACGCTCTCTCTTAGAATATTATCGTCAACGAGCAAAATCACCCCGTGAATTAGGAACCATGTTTGAAAACCTTGTCATGGCTTATTTGACAAACGACCCGCTTCAAAAACAAGAATACGAAAAGGTTCAGACTTATTTGGAATGGGCTAAGGAGCATGATGAAGATGGACGTGATATCGGCATTGATCTGGTCGCTACAATCCGTGATGATATCTGTGATGATAATCAGTCACTAAAAGACGCTGCTTAAATAACGCGTGGGCGCGGCGGGGGCACCCTCCTTTAAACATCTCATTTAAAAATTTAAATCTCTTTATAAAGGAATTGTGCTCATGCAAAAGAAGTTTGCACTCACAAATGAAACGCGTGTATTTGGTAAACATATTCTCTACCGTATTAAAGCATTAAAAGATTTTGCTGATATCAAAGAAGGTACCTTAGGCGGCTTTATTGAAAAGGAAGATAACCTCTCTCATGAGGGCAATTGCTGGGTCTATGATGAGGCTTGTGTCTATGGTCATGTAAGAGTGTATGAAAATGCAAAAATACGCCATTTTTCTCAGGTCTGTGGTCATGTCTATGGCAATGCCGAGGTCTATGGCTCTGTTTATGGAAATGCCAAGGTCTGGGGTAAAGCCTATGGCAATGCAAAATTAAACAGTCAAAGTAAAGTAAGTGTCGTTCCCAAAAAATGTGAGGTTTATGAAAACGATAATATTATCAAGATTACAGATACAGATAAATAAATGACAGGCATGGACGGCGCCTTCTTTATGGTTATAAACGCATATAAAATGCATTGCTATAAACATATCATAAAAGAGAGAGTAAAATAAAAGAAATCCGTGCCAAATGATATGACGCGGCTTTCAAAATGAATCATCCATATGGAGTAATGAGTGCATATATACAAAACGTATCATATTGCAAGCGCTCTATTATCATTATCTTTATGAAAACTTATCAAAAGGAATGTAAATGTTGCATACGATTTTTACTCACTCATTTTAACAAGAGAGCCTATAAACGCTTGTTATGGCTATCAAACGTATCAAACAAATCAAAACGCTTGGTAGCTTTATCAAAACCCGCTTTTTACATTTACGAGCGTTGGTTTTCAAAACAATCTCTCATAAGACAATAAACAACAGATTTTATCAAACGCAAGGCTTTAAAAACTGTTATAAACATCAGTTTCAAACATTTAAACATGCATTTAGAAAAGCTTTCATAAGCGTATTTTCATTTTGCACTCAAATGTAACTTCTTTGCAAATTAATCGCTCTATATTTGGCTAGCAAAATTAAGTAAAATCCCATGCCTTATGATGTTAAAATATTTTTGAATTTTGCTTGCTTATCTTTGCCTCAATAGCAGCCCCCAATTTTGGGGTGAGTAAATCACTAAGTTCATATTTTGCTCTGTGCTTTTAAACGGTAACTTTTAAAACGTTTTTTAGTACCATATCTAAGTAGATAGTATTCTACTGCTATGGCATTGTTCGTTTCCATTTTTTTGTGGAAACGAATACAGTTTCGTTTTTAAAAATTAGTATAGCTGTTGTGATGATACTATATTTATGCTTCTTACTTATCGTTTCTAAATTTTTAGAAAGCTTTTTTAAAAGCGATCTTTTCTTTAAATCCTTTTATGCAATCTTTAAAATGTTCGGTGTTATGATGATGCTGTTATAACAGCTCTCTATTTTATGCTTCTCAATTTTGAGAACTGTAATTTTATGTTTTTATCATGTGATTAACAATCCAATCATTAAAACAAGATATGATCTTTAAACGTGTGTTATCGATAATTCCAAACAATTAAATTTTAAAACAATGTGATTTGTGCTGTGATAAAAACGTGTCATAAAATTTATAAACTGTTATGAATGATATCTGCTTTTCATTTGAATGACACATGCGTTATAACATTTACATGATGATTTGCTTTTTATGGTCTATTCATACATGGCAATCTTATATAAAAAATAGTCAAATGAATCATGCATAAAAGTGTGGATTCTTAAGGGGATTCATATAAAATAATTACACTCAAACTATTGACTTTATTGTATTTTTTATTATTATATCTTATATGCTTGATAAGAGATGACCTTCGATCTCACCAACATTCGCACATAGCGTATGAAATCCACTAATCTTTTTAGAATTATCCTCTGTATAGCCATCAGGAGCCGTCAGATTTTGCGAAAGGTCAAAGGATAGCTCATTCGTCTGATCTTTTAAGATAAGATATATATAATAATTCTTTCCTGCTTCAAGATCTTGGTCAAAAGTCATCCTTCCATGCTCTGGAATGCCGTAAAAGAGGTACCTACCCCCCACATTCTCACCACCATGATAAAAGCGAAAACATGCCCCTTCATTGATCACAAGACCTTTTCTATTTTTCGGATCGGCTTCCAGAATTCTGTCAGGTTGATGAAAACGCACATCCTCTAAAAAATTAGTGGAAAGAGAACCTACATTACCTTGAAGTTCAGAAAGACTGTCACTGTTCCTCTGAGCCTTCTCTTGAACTTCTGTCAATGCACTCTTCGCTTCTTCCGCTAACACTTTTGCCTCAGAGGCGGCTGTATTCGCAGAATTTGTCGTTGCTGTCACCGTGTCTAATGAACTCCTGACCTCTCCAAGCCCTTGCTTCGTCGTATCAGCTTTTTCTTTTGCTTGCTCCGCAACACTCTTCGCTTCTTCCGCTGTTGTCTTCGCAGTCTCAGCTACTTCCTTGGCTTCTACAACCAAAGGTTCTACCTTATCCGCCTTAACCTGCGCTACTTCACAAATGATCAGATCAAATTCTGATAAACCGTATTTCTTTTAAGCATCCGAAATCACTTGGATTGATTGGTAAGTAGCAAACACCACAGTCATTGCATTTACTAATACTTTATTTTCTTTTTTCAAAGCTTTTAAGCATCAGTTGGTAGCTGATAGAGCGAGATCTGAGACATCGAGTTCGGCAGCAGCATCTTTGTTTTACGACACTTGCCAACTTATGTATCAGAATACACCACAAAGGAATGAAACGGTACTTCTGTATAGCGTGTCCATTCTCTTATTGTTTGTGACATCAAAGCCAGAAAAGGCACGAAAAACAAAACACGCTCTCCAGTTTCGGCTATTTGTTGTGCTATCTTAAAGCTGGTAAAAATCTTCTCCGTTCCACATACCATAATAAGTTTGCCACGGTCTGCTTCTTTTAAACCCTCATAGACTTTCTCATACTTTTGGATTTGTTGAAAAGTTATCCCTAATTGGTGCCCTAATTGCTTTTACGACATTCCCAGCATTTTTCTTTAAAAGCGAATTTTTTGCCTATAGAAATGCCGTTAAAATGTAGCTTTTTCTTTTCACTCTTAAGCTCCCCCCGCTGGGTGCGAGCACCCTCGCATTAGTATTCCGAGAGCCTGAAAGTATTGAACACGAAACAGATCTTTTCTTTTAGTGCTCATAGCACCTAGATATAGAAAAATATCCCATAATTCCGAGACACCAACAGAGTAGGCCATTTTTATGATCAAACTTTAGGGCTTTCAGACTCTACTGATCGCTGCGTAGATGAGTAAAATCACTCTTTAAGTAATAAAGTAATTTCAGGAAATTGGCAATCAAAATTAAAGTAATCTCAAAGACTATAAGATTGGGCACTCTTCAAAAGAGGATAATGCGAAGGGCTGTCATCGTGGTTAGTCATCACCCCACACAATGCTTCTTTTCCAGAAAACGCAAAACGCGATATAAGAAAAAATGTTGTTTGCAAAATTTTCTCTTGCCTATACAAAGAGAAAATAAAAAATTTGGAGGGCTCCCATGATAAATGACATCTACTGTGTTGGATACAATTATGTTGAACATGTTCATGAACTAGGCAATATTGTTGAAGATGAACCCGTTATCTTTAGCAAGCCAAAAAGTTCACTCGTTTTAGGCAATGAAATTTATCTTCCTAACTTTTCTAAAGAAATCCATTTTGAAACTGAAATTGTGCTCAGAATCTCAAAGGACACTTTCATGGTCACAGAGAAAGAAGCAGAAGAATGCTATGATGCCGTAGCAATAGGTCTTGATATTACCGCAAGAGACTTGCAAACAAAACTGAAAGAAAAAAAGCTTCCTTGGCTTTTATCTAAAGGATTTAAAGGAGCGGCATACGTCTCTGACTTCATAAACAAAGAAAAAATAAACAACCCAATAACCTTTACAATGAAGTTAAATGGCGAAACGAGGCAAGTTGGCAATACGAAAAATATGATCTTTAGCTTTGAGAAAATAATATCATTTTTAAGTCACTACATTCAGCTAAGGCGTGGTGATATCATATACACAGGCACTCCACAGGGCGTAGGAAAACTCTCTAAATTTGACAGAATAGAATTATATCTTGAAGCTCAATTAATCTCAGAGCTAAAAGTAGAATGAGTCATCAAATACTAACCTTTTTCATTGTTTCATTTTTTTTAGTCATCTCACCGGGACCAAACATGGCCCTTATCATCGATAATGCAACGAGATTGGGGAAAAAGAACGCATTTATGAACGTTTTAGGGTTATGTACAGCAACATATGCGCATGGAGCATTTTCCATATTAGGGGTATCAGCACTCATTCTCAACAACAAAACGCTCTTTCTTTTAGTAAAACTCATGGGAAGCTGCTATTTATTATATATGGGCTTTAAATCGATTAAATCTGGAATACACAGCTTAAATTCAAAAGAAAAAATATCAACGAATGAAAAAAGCATTGTCGGTACAACAAAGCTTTTTACCAGCTATATGGATGGTTTTTTGACACAAATACTAAATCCCAAAGTATCAATATTTTACATAGCAGCCTTTCCAAAATTCTTAGCTTCTGGCAGTAGCATTAAAAAAGGCTTTGAACTTGTAACGATACATTCCTTCAACATCTTTACATGGTTTACTTTAATGACCATTTTTATATCATTCGCAAGCGCCACTTTAAAAAAGAAAAAAATAAAAGGATACATTAATATTGCGACAGGAACAGTTTTATCTCTATTTTCTTTTTTCATTTTCTTTGGATAATGTTATTTCGATAACAAATTGTAAAGTTAATAGAGCAATCTTTTCCTGATTCTGTCTCTCACTATGAATAGCTAAATCTCTAACAGAGCTTATACAATCCCCAGTTCTTTTTTTCTTTGTATAACTGAATTACGTTGCATTTCTTTATCATACTCTCAAGGACGCTTGTGTAAACAATGTGAGTCTCTCGTAACATTTTATAAAATGTTACCAATGTCTAAACAAAATCCTTATTCATCACTTTAAAAGAAAGAACTATGATATTGTTCTTTTCCTTTGTGAAACAAAAGTAATTCCTTCTCACTTATGATAGCATCATAAAAATAAAAAAATGATTTTAGAAATCATTTAAATTTTCCATTAAAAATTGTTCTTAAATTAAGATGAGAACTCTCGAGTGCTATTTGAGTAAAAATTAAAACTCTCACCATTATGAATAATAATAAATAATGCACTGATTACAAATAATAAGTTTCAAAAAATTATAAAAACTCCTGACAACTTTCTGAAATAATTTTAAAAGCTCCACGTCTTTTAATGAACAATTTATTTGTTATTAATAACAATAAAAAGTTCCCTATTCAGATATCCGTTACGTTATTTAAGAGGAAAACATTCTCTTTTTTCAAAACCATATTCCTAAAACATATTCTTGTCTTTATCCACACAAAATCATAAAAAACGTTTTTTTCCTTTACACCTCATTTATATCATGCTTCGATACAGAATAATGCATTTTTAGTGTAATTTAATCTCAAAATAATTAAAGGGAACCCCCAAAAAATGAGCTATAAACAAAATTTAAAAGATGGTCCTCAGATGAAACTACAACGTGGCCTAGATAACCGTCACGTACAACTTATAGCCCTCGGTGGAGCTATTGGAACAGGACTCTTCATGGGATCAGGAAAAACAATTAGTGTAGCAGGCCCTTCCATCGTACTCGTTTATGCTATTATTGGATGTGCCCTATACTTTGTCATGCGTGCTATGGGAGAATTATTGCTTTCTAATTCACAGTACCGGTCCCTTATTGATTTTTCAACCGATATGCTAGGACCGGGAATCGCTTTCTTTGTAGGCTGGAGCTATTGGTTGAGCTGGGTTGTAACTGGAGCTGCAGATATTATTGCCATCATCACTTATATGCACTTTTGGTGGCCAACGCTTAATCCATGGATTGCCGTTTTTTCTTGCATTGGTTTCTTTTTAATTTTTAATCTCTTTGCCGTAAAACTATTCGGTGAACTTGAATTTTGGTTTGGTCTTATCAAAGTCGTAGCAATTTTAGCATTAATTGTTGTTGGTTTTTATATGATCGCTACGAGCTTTACTTCTCCCAATGGTACTGTTGCTTCTCTCAATCACGTATGGAACGATGGAAATATCTTTCCGCGAGGAATGACAGGTTTTTTTGCTGGATTTCAAATTGCCATTTTTTCTTTTGTTGGTATAGAAATTGCAGGAACAACTGCAGCTGAAGTCAAAAATCCTAAAAAAGTTCTACCAAAAGCAATTAATGCAATACCAGTACGTATTGTACTCTTTTACATCTTCTCTCTCATCGTGATTATGTCAGTCACACCTTGGGATCAAATTGTTCCAGATAAAAGCCCCTTTGTTTCGATGTTTTGGCTTGCTGGTATTCCGATAGCTGCTGGTTTGGTAAACTTTGTCGTTCTCACCTCGGCTGCTTCTTCGGCAAATAGTGGTATTTTTTCTACTAGCCGTATGATATATGGGCTTGCAACACAAAAAGGTGCTCCTCCAATTTTAGGTAAGCTTTCCAAATATCATGTTCCAGCCAATGCTCTATTCTTTTCCTGCTTATGTATTTTAATAGGGTATACAATTGCCTCACTCTCTCCAAGCCTCATAAGTGCTTTCACAATTGTGACGAGCATCTCAGCTATTGCATTTTTATTCGTATGGTCTGTAATTTTGGTTAGCTATATTGTATATCGTCGCAATCACCCTCATTTGCATGCTGAATCCGTCTACAAAATGCCAGGAGGAATTATCGTGTGCGGGATAATTTTAGTTTTCTTTGCTTTCATGCTCTATTTGTTAACGTTAGAAGAAGACACCCTAACAGCTTTAAAATACGGTATATTCTGGTTTATTTGCTTAGGCATAACCTATTTTACATTTGTAAAGAAAAAAATAACTCAAGGTAACAAATAAAGTCTATACATAAAACATCTCAAAAAAGGGTAATTTTAGTTACCCTTTTTCTACTTAACCTCCTCCCCAAACATCAAAAAACGACGATTCCTACCAGCGCCGGTTTGTGAACAATCCAGCTTATTAAGAGGGAATGCTGCTGATCATTTATATGGTTCACCTACATAAGGCTCTATGGGCTAGCCCTGCCCTGAATACTCACCACACATTATAAAAATACTTAATGCGTAAAAATGTTATATGCTTTATATCACTACTCTACACAACAGTATTTTACTGCACAATAAGATAAGAAACGAGCTATTCTGTAAAAAATTCTCTATAAACTTCACTGACATTGTTTACTAATAAAACATGAGATTTATCTAAAACTTTTTCCCCTCCAAAAGTTTATATTCAATTTTTTATCAAAATTAAAAATATAGCTTTAAACAGAATATATCTTAATAGCTATCTGCAATAAAAAAAGATTCTATGAAAATATTTTTCTATTTGTAATAAATTTTAAATATAAATAATTAAAGGTAAATTTTTAAATATATTTTTTAATATTTTAAATAATAGTCTAACTATTTAAACTTATTTTATTTATATATAAAGTTTTATATTTAATAAATTTGCAATTTTATTTATATTTAATATATTTAGAAATCTAAATTAATAAATAAATTTTAAATATAAAAGTTATTTATACAATAATTTACTATAAATAAATATATTAAATATAAATATTTATATAATATAAATAATAATTATATGTAATATAATTTATATTATATATAAAATATATTACATATGTATAAAATATAAAAAATCAAAAAAATGTAATAAAATTTATCTTTTGTTTCTTATATATAAAATAATTATTCCATTAATTAATAATGTTTTTGCTTTATTCTCATATAGTCATAGAAAAAAATTCCTTTACTCCCTAGCTATATCATGTTTCGATAGAAGGGATTACCTTTTTTAGGGTAATTTTATCTTAAAATAACTAAAGGGAACCTCCCAAAAATGAATAAACAAAATTTAGAAAAAAAACCTAAGAAGAAATTGCAACGTGGACTACATAACCGACACATACAACTTATAGCCCTTGGTGGAGCGATTGGAACAGGTCTCTTCATGGGATCAGGAAAAACAATCAGTGTAGCAGGGCCTTCGATTCTACTCGTTTATGCAATTATTGGTTGTGCTCTATACTTTGTCATGCGTGCTATGGGAGAGTTATTGCTTTCTAATACACAATACCGATCTTTTATTGATTTCTCAACCGATCTTCTAGGGCCATGTGCCGGATTCTTTATCGGCTGGACATATTGGTTGTGTTGGATTGTCACTGGAACTGCTGAAATTATTGCTATTGTCACTTATACACACTTTTGGTGGCCT
The DNA here is from genome assembly GCF_042196525.1 of Bartonella sp. AC62GZZY. Taxonomy (NCBI): domain Bacteria; kingdom Pseudomonadati; phylum Pseudomonadota; class Alphaproteobacteria; order Hyphomicrobiales; family Bartonellaceae; genus Bartonella; species Bartonella sp. AC62GZZY. The sequence goes on along the minus strand of NZ_JBHIQN010000005.1, from coordinate 107,079 downwards.
GAACTCAATCCGTGGATTCCTGTTATAATTGGTCTTATGTCCTTTTTAATTCTTAACCTCGTCGCAGTAAAACTATTTGGCGAACTTGAGTTTTGGTTTGGTTTTATCAAAATCGTAGCAATTCTAGTCCTAATCGTTGTAGGATTTTATATGATCTTTACCGGTTTTGTCTCTCCAAACGGTACGGTTGCTTCTCTTAGCCATATATGGAACGGTGGGAATATTTTTCCGCGAGGAATTACAGGCTTTTTTGCTGGATTTCAAATTGTTATTTTTGCTTTTGTTGGCATTGAACTCGCTGGAACAGCTGCTGCTGAAGTAAAAGAGCCTCAAAAAGCTTTACCACAGGCTGTTAATTCAATACCAATCCGCATTGTATTCTTTTATATATTCTCTCTTCTTGTGATTATGTCTGTGACGCCGTGGGATCAAATCAGTCCAGAAAAAAGCCCATTTGTAACAATGTATGCACTTATTGGTATTCCAACTGCTGCAGGTTTGATGAACTTTGTTGTCCTCACAGCAGCCGCATCTTCAGCAAATAGTGGAATCTTTTCTACCAGCCGTATGATATATGGGCTAGCAACACAAAAAGGTGCTCCTAAGTTTTTAGGAAAACTTTCTCGTAACCACGTTCCAGCCAATGCATTATTCTTTTCATGTTTATGCATCTTATTTGGTTATGCCGTTGTATCGTTATCTCAAACACTCATAGCTGCTTTTACAATTGTTACGACAATTGCCGCAACTTTGTTTATATTTGTATGGTCTATCATTTTGATCAGCTATATCGTCTATCGTCGCAATCGTCCTCTCCAACATACTGTCTCTCCTTATAAAATGCCAGGAGGTGTTGTTATGTGTTGGGCGCTTCTTATTTTCTTTGCATTCATTATTTATTTATTGTCATTAGAAGCTGACACTGCCATAGCTTTAAAATATACTCCAGCGTGGTTTATATTTTTAGGGATTGTATACTTTCTTTTTGGAAGAAAGAATTATGCAAAAAATTAAAAAATAAAGCTTATGTTGCCAAAAACATATAAAAAAGGGTAACTAAAGTTACCCTTTTTTTTGATATTTATCTATAAAATTATAAAAGCTATTGATCAAATATCTCTGTAGAAGCTTCAATTACGCTCTTTATCAACCAAAGCGTTAGATTTTATCCAAGGCATCATAGAACGAAGTTTTTTACCAACTTCTTCAATAGGATGATTATCATTTAAACGCCGCATACTTTTAAAATGAGCAGCACCAGCCTTATATTCTTGAATCCAATTCGATGTAAATTTACCCGTTTGAATATCTTTCAATATACGTTTCATTTCTGCTCTGGTTTTATCCGTAATCACACGTGGACCAGAGATATATTCACCCCATTCAGCTGTATTAGAGATCGAATAATTCATATTTGCAATGCCCCCTTCATACATGAGATCAACAATCAGTTTCACTTCATGTAAACACTCAAAATAAGCCATTTCTGGTGCATAACCTGCTTCCGTTAATGTTTCATAACCAGCTCGAATCAATTCAACAAGACCTCCACAGAGAACCGCTTGTTCACCAAAAAGATCAGTTTCGCACTCTTCTTTAAAAGTTGTTTCAATCACCCCAGCACGTCCACCACCAAGACCACATGCATAAGATAATGCTACATTATGAGCATGCCCTGAAGCATCTTGCGCCACCGCTATTAAGCAAGGAACACCACAACCCCGTTGGTATTCATGACGAACTGTATGCCCTGGACCTTTAGGAGCAATCATCACAATATCAACGTTTTTTTTAGGTTCAATCAAGCCAAAATGAATGCTCAAACCATGCGCAAAAGCAATCGCTGCCCCATCGTGTAAATGATCATGAATATGTTCCTTATAAATATCAGCTTGCAATTCATCTGGCGTTGCCATCATGATGAGATCTGCCCATTTTGCTGCTTCAGCAACACTCACCACTTTAAAACCATCAGCCATGGCTTTTTTAACTGTTTCCGACCCTGGACGCAAAGCTATTTGCACATTTTGGACACCGGAATCTTTCAAATTTAAAGCATGCGCACGCCCTTGAGAACCATAACCAACAATGGCTACTTTTTTCCCTTTAATGAGATTAACATCCGCATCACGATCATAATAAACACGCATAAAAAAATTCCTTCTTTCTCTATTTAAACTGGATTTCAGATTACTTTTATTCAATAAGAAACATTATCTACAGTGCATCACACACTTATAAAGACAAAAAACACCGCTTATAAGAACACAGCAATTGAATAATTTTAAAGTTTACATATTGCATAGAAAAAACTGTAGTCCCCAAACATTCCTAAAACATATACGGATCCCCAAATAAACTTCAACTGCTATTCTACAAAAACAATAATTACACAAAATAAGATTTCTAAAGAAAATTTAGCTAATATTCTACTCTTTTATCGTGCAACAAAACGCTATATTCTAAAAATTAAGATACAACACACAATTTTTAACATGAACCAAATCAATATAGATAGCAAGAAAAATTACAAAATAACAAGTATTGTTTTAGTACAACCTTCAAAAGCATACACAGCAATATCTTTAGAATAATAGAGAAGACGCTTTTACTTGTTACATTCTTTAATAACCACGCCTCTCACGCAAAACAGAATGCCATTGTGTTATTCATTCATGCGCTTATTAAAAAATTCTTAATGCGCTCGAACTCTTTTCAATAGTCCTCTATAATAATCTAAGATTTATCGTACACGCCCCCCTTTACTTTATAAAGTTACAAGTTGATATCATCATTCTATTTTCTCGCTCCCAATATTGCAATAGCTCATATTACATTGAGCCTATTCATAAAAAGCATTTTGTGACTTTAAATCTGTTCGATGAAATCATCCCCCTTGCGCATCACAAGCAGAATTGCATGTGAATATGTCTTATGAACCATCGCATGGCAAAAGCTGCCGCAACATTAAACGAGCCCAAAAATGAAGACGATAACTTATATCTTTATGACGTAAAATGGTGATGCATAAGAGGTTTTACGTTACACTTTTCACAAGTAACACTGTGAAATAAGCTCAAACATATTAAAAGATATCTCTCAAACACCTTATGACGCTCAATAAATTTTGTGCACTGATCCATTTAAATTTCTTCGCCAATCCCTTATAAGAAAAATACTCTAAAAAACTATATTCCTTCGAAAAAATTATAGTAAGTAGATTTGGTAAAATTTCCTCATAATGGATGGTATATAAAAAGCATTTCATACCCTAAAAAACACAAAAAATAGAAAGCTACTAATAAACAGAGGAAAATAGAATATTTTATAATGTACGCTAATAGTGCTATTTATCTCAACATATATAAAATTGTTTTTTTAGATAAATTGATAAAGCTTTATAAAAATTTTTTCCCAATTTTATAGAGAAACAAAGATTACGATAATAACCGGATAAAACGCTGAACAGTATCATGCATTCCATACTCTAATGCATCAGCAATAAGCCCATGGCCAATAGAAACCTCATCAAGCCAAGGAATACTTTTGACCAGAGCAGGAAGGTTCATAAGTGTCAGATCATGCCCAGCATTCATACCTAACTGCAACTCTTTAGCTCTTCTTGCTGCTAAAACAAGTTTATTGAGCTCTTGATCTTGTTTTGTTTTATCCTGAAATTCACCACCATAAGGTCCCGTGTAAAATTCCACACGATCAGCACCCATTGCTTTAGCAATATCAAGACCATCGACAGCAGGATTAGCAAAAAGGGATACACGAATCTTTCTTTTTTTTAAATTCTGAATAATAGGTGCTAAAAATTCTGCATCATGAGCAAAATTCCACCCATGATCAGACGTTGACTGATCTGGATCATCAGGAACAAGGGTAATCTGGTCCGCATAATTTTCAGCGATATCCAAAAATTGATCACTTGGATAACCTTCAATATTAAACTCAGCCGTAGGAAAATTGTTCTTTATTAAACAGTATATATCTGACAAATCCGCAAAACGAATATGCCTTTCATCAGGGCGTGGATGAACCGTCAAACCTGCTGCTCCAGCAGCAAGCGCTATATGCCCAATATTTGTTATACTTGGCCACGGAAGATTACGTCGATTACGCAAAACAGCAACAGCATTAAGATTAACCGAAAGTTTTACCGCCATGCCCATTTCCATTTTTTTATAGTGTGTAACAAGATAGAAAAAAGGCATTTTCTATCTGAAACTGGGATGATACACACATTTTCTCTATCGAACAATCGTTAAATGCTCTGCTGCGCGGGTAATTCCCGTATAAAGCCAGCGTGCATACATATCACGAAATGCAAAACTTTCATCAAACAAAACGACGTTATTCCATTGAGAACCTTGCGCCTTATGAACCGTTAATGCATACCCATAATCAAAATCATCATATCGCTTTTTTAATTGCCATGAAATTTCTTGATCAGGGTTTTCAAACGCTGCTTTTAAAAGTTTAATCTTTGCTACCCCACGCTCACTTTCTTCTGGTTTCACAAGAAGATTAATACTTGGTTTAACGGTCTCCTTCTGTGAAGTCATCACCTTCCATAAAGAGCCATTCAACAAACCTTTAATGGGATCATTTCGCAAACACACCAGCTTATCTCCCGCTTGCGGATAATCTGCTGTAAATCCCTTTAACACACGCAAACGCTGATTATAAAGGTGGCGTGTACGATTAACCCCTACCAAGACCTGATCAGCATCCAAAACCAATTGTTGATTGACCTCTTTACGTGTAACAACGCGCGCTTCTCCATAGTCACCATAAGCAATATCGCGTCCTTCGCGCACGTCCATAGCAAGACGTATAATCGGATTATCTCGCGCTTGCCGATGAATTTCTGAAAGAAGAAAATCTGGTTCTCCATTAGAAAAAAAGCCTCCACCAGATATAGGAGGCAATTGACCTGGATCACCAAGAACAAGAATTGGCGTTCGAAAACTCATTAAATCACGCGCCAATTTTTCATCGACCATCGAGCACTCATCAACAATAATGAGTTTAGCTTGTGCAGCAGCACTTCTTCGATTTAACGTAAATGTTGGGGCAATAGACTTTTTTCCTGTTATTTCATCGGAAACTTCCTCTTCTCCACGTGGACTATAAATTAGCGAATGAATAGTACAAGCATTGCTTGCACCTTTAGAACGCAAAACCTGCGCCGCCTTCCCTGTAAAAGCAGCAAATTGAACAGAACCATCAACTGTCTCTGCAAAATAGCGTGCAAGCGTCGTCTTACCCGTTCCCGCATAGCCAAAAAGGCGAAAAAGAGGAGAACGCCCTTCCCTCAACCACGCGGCAACAGCCTTCAATGCATTATCCTGTTCCCGTGAAAACTGCATAGTTTACCAATATAAGTTTTGCATAAAAAGAGCAGTATTTTGAAAAAAACCGACTATAAAAAAAAACTTTTTTATTAAGAATTGCTGATACACGCCCATCTAACAACTTTCGTAGCACAATTATCAATTATTTACCCATTACTTTTTCAAGATAGTGTAACAATCTAAATTTTATCTATACATCGATCTTCTTGGTAATACCTTATACTTATCGAATAAAATATCATTTTTTACAATAGTAACACCAACAATGGAATATGCATATCTTAAAGTTAAAATAACACCTAGTATACGCTTTTTATAACCAAAATTTAGAATGAGAAAAAGAGCATTGCCTTTGCAAAACCCTAGCTAGAAAAATGTCCTTAACAGGATAAAAATAATGTAATTTTATGAATACTATTTTACACAAAAAATCAGCTTTCTTGCACATAAAAATAAAGTATATCTACTATTCTGAAATAATAATTAAATATATTAAAAACATTTTGGCAGAAATAAAAATAGCTCTCAACAAAACTACTTAATCCTATGATGATACACCTCTAAAGTTCCTATTTCCCTCTTATCATGATTTTAATAAATTTACTCTTCATGCTACAAATAACGCTTATATGAAGCACGCTTTATCTTGCACAAATATGGAGCTTTTTCTGTTTCAACAATAAAATATGGTTCGTAAATATGTCCTTCTTGATAGTCTATTATAAGAAAACTGGAACATGGTTTCAGTCCAGCGTAGCACTTCAGGTTTGTCCTCTAGAATATGAGAAAAGCGCAATTTTCCATCTACTGAGTCAAACTTTTTCTTTTTGTCGCAATGTTTTAAAGTTTATAAAAACTAACTGATTAATGCTATTCTTATTGCTATAAAATAACAATGAAATCAAGGGGGATAATTTGTTAATAGGCTTGGCGTTGTGCCAAAATATCAGCGGTAATATTGCTTTTTGTTTGTTTTAGAAATGAAATAATGAACTCAAATATTGATGAATGAAACAGGAGGTTTAAATTGAAAATATTAATTCCAGACGACTATCAAAAAGCCACCCTAACATTACAGTCTATTACAAAATTAATGAAATCACATGAAGTGCTAGTTATAAATAATTTAGCTAAAGAATGTGATTTAGAAGATAAGCTCAAAGGGATCGATATTCTGATCTTAATCAGAGAACGGACTATAGTTGATAGAAATCTTCTCCTAAAACTGCCAAATTTAAAATTGATCTGCCAAACAGGCCCTATAGGTTCACATATTGATATAGAAGCTTGTAGAGACTTGGGAATTGAAATATTAGAGGTAGTGGAGATCCAACTTCTGCTGCTGAATTTGCGTGGCTCTTAATTATGTCTGCGCGTAGAAAACTCTGTAAATCTGTATCTGATATAAAAAAAGGACGATGGCAAACAACATTTGGCAACCAAATGAAAGGAGCTACTCTTGGAATATTCGGGTTTGGGCGTATTGGTAAAATGGTTGCTCAATATGCTCAAGCTTTTGGCATGTCCATTTTGGTTTATGGGAGCGAGCGTTCAACGCAAGAAGCAAAAAATTTAGGTTATCATTTTACGCATTCAAAAGAAGAATTTTTTACACGTCCTGACGTTATATCCGTCCATTTACGTTTAAGCGATAAAACCAGAGAAATCATAAAATTAGATGATCTATTGAGCATGAAAACTCATGCTATTTTTGTCAACACAGCGCGTTCAGCTTTGGTTGAAAAAGGGGCGATAGAAAAAATACTAAGTTTGGAAAATTCAACTTACTTTGCACTGGATGTTTATGACAGCGAACCAGTATATGAGAGCAAATTATTGCAATCAGATAGAGTTCTTTGCACACCGCATCTGGGCTATGTGACTGAAGAAAGCTTTGAGAATTATTTTGAAAAAGCTTGCCAAAATATAGCTTCTTTTATGAAGAGCACTTAATGCCGGCTGAGCCAATGTTTGTAAAATTTATCTTATATCGCTAGCGTATCAAGTTTGCATTACACATAATAGCGTATTTCCTTAAATTAAGCATATTCCTTAATTTTCATATTCATACCAATCGTATTGACAGATTTTTTATGTAATCAGCATAAAATACCTAATTTATTGTTCCAAGCATTATTAAAAAAGGCTACTTCATTGGAATACACTTTAATTGGAGGGGGACTGAGTGAGCAATAATAAAATTATAGAAAAAATTATTATAGATGGATTATATCGCTTGTTGCCACGATCGCTCAAGCATCAGCCTGCTTCTTTGTTCAAAGGATTGGTCCTTTAGCTGAATTTTTTAAGAATGATTTTTCGCTTAGTGACTCTCAGATAGGTTTGCTGTCTTCAGCAGCGCAGTTCCTACCTATTATTGGGTTAATTGTAGCAAGCTAATTACTAGACAAGTTTAACAAGCGCTATATTGTTGGAGTTGGCGCGGTCGGCGTTTCTTTCGCTCTTTTGTTGGGAGCAATTGCAGATAACTCTATTTCCCTTTTGGTCTGTTTACTAATTGTAGAGGGATTTTATAGTTCTGCTCAACCTGGTGGCGCTAAATCCGTTTCGTCATGGTTTCCACAATCGCAGCGCGGATTTGCAATGAGAATAAAGCAGGCGAAGCTACCATTAAGTGTGGGGGTATTAGCTGGGATAGTTCTTCCTGCGAGTGCGCTTATCTATGGCATACAAGGTGCGTTTTTGGTCGGTGCCATCGTTTCTTTTTTAGGGGGGATGTATATTTATTATTTTTTATCACTCACCAACAAAAGTTGTAGCTATCGCTCCAGAAAGCAAAGCAAAAGTTTCGTTCTATGCAAATGTAAAGTCTCATCTTGCGATGTTAACTGCACCACATATGAAGAATATTATTTTTTCAGGCGTTTCACTTGTGATCGTTCAATATGTTTTAACCATTTTTATAACGATTTATTTTTATAGAATCTATCACCTGTCTTTAGATAAAAGTGCTTATTTGTTTTTTGTTTCACAGGCTTCTGGTGCCTTAGGAGGAATTATTTTAGCAGCGTGGAGTGATCATTGTAGAAAAGGACGATTTTTTCCTGTCTTGTTTTGCATGATTGCAGTCGTTTTTGGATTTTTAATATTAATTTTGGGCATAAGTGGATCCATAATTTATTTAACTATTTTATCTGCTTGGTTAGGTTTTTTTGGATTAGGATGGTATGGCCCTTGGGTCGCCTATATTGTATACTCTTCACCGAAAGAAAGCGTTGGCTTTTCTCTGGGTTTAGCAATGTCTGTAAATCAAATCGCAATTATTACTGCTCCACCATTATTTGGATTAATCCAAGATTTTACAGACACTTATTTACTAACATGGCTGATTTTAATTATTGTTTTTTCACTTTTCTTAATAAGAAAGTAGGGAAAAATAATTGGGGAGGAAATTATAATGATCAATGAAAATACTTTTGAGTTGAGCTAAAAAATAGCATTTTCGCTGCTACCCCATAGAATATTGGCAATTCTGATGAATCAAAAGGTATCTATTACCCCTAAACCATATTTAATCTTTGAAAATCTTCCAATTGATAGACAAATTAATACGTCACCTAATCCTTATAATTTAGATGCGTCTTGTAAAAGTGGCTATATTAGCGAAAATTTAATTATGATGTTTTCTTTATTGATTGGAGAGCCTTATGCAATTAAGTTTGAAGGCGAACATATAGTCAATAACCTAGTTCCTTTAGAGGATAATAAAAAAGATTATACAGGATTAGGATCTGAAGTTGAGTTAGATTTTCATATAGAAAATGCTGCACTAAAATTTATAACGGGTTTAAATTTATCTCCTAAAGGGATCCTTTTATCTGGTGTTCGCAATGATGTTGATGGTCCGTTAACGAGAATATCTGATGCACGTCTCGCTCTAAAACTTTTAAGTGAGGAGGATTTGAGGAACTTAAGGGATAATTTATATATAATTAATGTTCCCTATAGATGGAGAAGAAATGGAGTAACCTCTACAAGTAAAGTGCCCCTCGTTCAAGGGGACGGTGAATTCCCAGATATCAGCGCTGTTTTTTATCCGGGCATGTTAGAGCCACAGTCAAAAAAAGCCAAGGAAGCTTCAGATCATTTTAAGGCTGTATCTTTTGGAATTGATGTACAACAGGGAAGATTATTATACATTGATAATAGAATGGCTCTACACTCTAGAGATAAATTTTTTGGATCATTTGATAGTTATGAAAATCCAATGCGATAGATTCAAAGAGTGTTTGGTCTGCAGATTTATGGAATCATAGATATGTAGAACAAATAAAAGAAAGAGTATTTAATTTTCAATGTTAATGTCCTGATAATGATATAATGGTGAGTATTATTCTGGTTTATATATATTGACGATACATCTCATATGTATAGATTTTTCCCGCATAATCAGGTGAGGTTACTAGCTAATTATAAGCTATGGTGGCCAATTGATTTTCTATGGCTGCATTCGCTTTTTGTTATTTTCGCCATTCCTTTCAAGCCTCTAGGGGGATTTTCCTATCAAGCCCTTGAAAGAGCTATTTGGAGTAGTTTCATAATGCAAAACCAAAACATAGTGACAAACTTTTCTATTGTTTTCACAAGTATGACGGTTTGCATGGTTGCACCCTTCAAGCATGGTGGCTTTTTTTCTTGCACGATGAAATCTTTCATATATGAGACAACATAATTAATTTATAACAGATAATTCAATGTATTATCTAAAAAATGCAACGATATAGCTATTAATGTGAACATATGAATTTAAAAAAAACAAACATCGCGTACAAATAAATTCAAACATAATTTGGCACACGACTTATAACATTTTTTAGATAAACAAATAATAATACACCCTATGTCTTTAAACACAGAATGAAAATAATAAAATGAGTTCTAAGAATAATAGAAACTCTCCACAAAGAAGAGACAGAGATGAAGCCTCCAAAGACTTCATCATCACCATCCTTCACCATTTTGTTAACATATTCATTTTATACAAGAATCTTTCCCTCGGAAGAAATAGCATTTGCAATAGCTTCTTCGCTTGCTTCATCGGGTAATAACATCTCATTATGGGCACATCCCGATGGGATCATAGGAAAACAGTTTTCTAAATGATAAACACGACAATCAAAAAGAACAGGCTTATCACAATCAATCATCTGCTGAATTTTATCATCAAGTTCATCGGGTTTTGAACAATGAATCCCTACCGCTCCATAAGCTTGTGCCAATTTCACAAAGTCAGGCATAGATTCCGTATAAGAATGAGAAAGACGATTACCATGCAGCAATTGCTGCCACTGGCGGACCATTCCCATATACTGATTATTTAAAATGAAAATTTTCACCGGTGTGTCATGCTGAATAGCTGTTGCAAGCTCTTGAATATTCATCTGAATGGAGGCATCACCAGAAATACATACAACAAGCGCATTAGGATGCGCTATTTGAACACCTATAGCAGCAGGTAAACCATACCCCATCGTTCCAAGACCACCAGAAGTCATCCAGTGTTTTGGTTCATCAAAATGATAATACTGCGCTGCCCACATCTGATGCTGCCCGACATCCGTTGTAATATAAGCATTCGCATCTTTGGTAAGAGCATAAAGTCGTTCAAGAGCATATTGCGGCATAATGACATCTTTTTTCTCCGCATATGCCAATGAATTACGAGCTTTCCAACGGTTAATTTGCGTCCACCACGCCTCACGGACTTCACTGTTAAACGCTGGTTGTTGTATCTTTAAGAGTTGCGTCATATCTCCTAAAACACAAGCCACATCACCAATAATTGGAACTTCTGCTTTTACAATTTTATTGATAGAAGAAGGGTCAATATCAATATGAATAATACGCGCATGAGGTGCAAATGCATCAAGGCGCCCCGTGATACGATCATCAAATCGTGCTCCAACAGCTAACATGACATCACAATCATGCATGGCCATATTAGCCTCATAGGTTCCATGCATTCCAAGCATTCCAAGCCAATTTTTATCGGAAGCAGGATAAGCACCAAGTCCCATTAATGTTGAAGTAATCGGAAAATCCCCCAATTGAACCAAATTACGTAAAAGCTGTATAGCTTTCATCCCTGATGAAATAACACCACCACCAGAATAAATAATAGGACGTTTTGCCTCAACTAAAAGAGAAACGGCAGATTCAATAGCCTTAGTATTCCCTTTCAACGATGGAAAAGAATGTAAAGACTCCTGAACTTGAGGTGCTCTATAAAATCCTGAAGCAAATTGAACATCCTTAGGAATATCAATCAAAACCGGCCCAGGACGACCTGATTGAGCAAGAGAAAAAGCTTCATGAATAATAGCTGCAAGATCATTGACATTTTTAACCAGCCAATTATGCTTCGTACAAGGCTTTGTAATTCCAACTGTATCTGCCTCTTGAAAAGCATTTGTTCCAATCACCGTTGTTGACACCTGCCCAGAAAAACAAATAAGAGGTATCGAATCCATAAGAGCATCTTGCAAAGGTGTAACAGCATTCGTTGCCCCTGGACCAGAAGTCACAAGCATAACCCCTACCTTCCCTGTGCTACGTGCATAGCCTTCAGCCGCATGCCCTGCAGCTTGTTCATGACGCACCAAAATATGCTGGAGTGTATCTTGGTGATAAAGAACATCAAAAATAGGCAAAACAGCCCCACCAGGATAACCAAAAATATGTTCAACGCCTTGATCTATAAGAGCTTGAACCACTATTTCAGCGCCCGACATTATTTTTCCATCTGCACTCTCTTGCTTTCTTGGATCATTTCTCATTTTTCCCACTCACCTACTTTATAGGACAATAAAAAAAGCCCCTAACGGAGCCCATAAAAAAAGCCCCCAAAGGAGCCTATTACACAACACATACTGTATGATTACCCCCATTATTCCAACGTATAAAATATATAAAAAATTCCTTGTAGAGAGATTTTTAATTCCATTGATACCATTCGTCAATAAAAAATTATATTTTCTAAAAAATTTCTTTTTCACGAATTATCTTTTATCTTTCGATAAGTTTTTTTGCAAAGCTATAACTCTTTTATCAAAAAGTAAGCATCCATTCTTCATCAAATTGATTACGAAACCATGTCATTTGTCTTTTTGCATATCTCCTCGTTTGTATTTTTACCGCTTCAAGAGCATTCTCAAAGCTTCTATATCCATCCAAATAAGCCATAAATTCAGGTACACCAATAGCCTTCATTGCTGGTAATGAAGGGGAAAGTTTAAGTTTTTTCATAGCCACCACTTCTTCTAAAGCTCCTCTTTCAATCATAGAATCCAAGCGTTTATGAATACGTTCATAAAGCAGAGGACGTGGTGGCATGAGAAGAATTTTTTCGGTCAAATTCGGCGCAATGATAGGTGTTGTTTTTTGTTTCTGCCACCAACTGAGCGTCTTACCGGTTGCATCATAAACTTCCAAAGCACGGACAATACGCTGTCTATCGTGCGAAGAAATTTTTTCAGCAACATCAGCATCAATCTGTAACAACTGGCCATAAAGACTTTCAGGTCCTTCTTGATCAAGCAGCAGACGCCATTTCTGCCGCACAACATCTGGAACATGAGGAATTTCCGCAATCCCTTCCAAAAGAGCACGAAAATAAAGTCCTGTTCCGCCAACAAAAATAACTGATCTCAAAGAAAAAGTAGCCAATAGCTTCTCAACATCACACAACCATTGCCCTACTGAGTAATTCAACGTAGGACTCACATGACCATAAAGATAATGGGGAACAATCGCAGTATAAGCCTCTCTCGGCCGTGCTGTTAAAATATTTAAAACATCATAAACCTGCATTGAATCAGTATTAATAATGAAAGCATTTTTTTCTTTAGCCATTTGCAAGGCAAGTTCTGACTTCCCACTTGCCGTTGGCCCCGCTATTAATGTAACTGTTCTCTGTGTCATGAATAGCAATTTCTCCCAATCAATAACTTATTGCAACATGCAGACACCCCCAAAGCCACTGTATTTTCTCTCCATGATCATAGAGTAAATACTTCAAACAAAAATACGAACACAAATTCTCTTTAATACAAAGAAAATCCTATGAAACTTATAAAAAAGAAAAAATGGACTTAATAACAACACCAAAGGAATTTCCAAGCATTTTTTGCTATCATAATTCAATAACAAACCACAGCTATAATAATTCTGTCCGTTAATGCCATTAAAAACATACTCTTTGTCATCATTTATGAAAATAATACTGAGTTTAATCTATACAATCAAATAGCTTTATTTTTTCCTATAAAAATAGCATGCTACGCCGGTTTATAATCAGAGCCTTATAAAGCATCATATCAATACCATTTACTTGCGCATCACAAGCAGAGATAAAAATGGACTTAAGAAAGGTGTACCAATATCTCTTATGCAGCATTTCAAAGTCTAGGCTGTTACAATATTGATAACTGAAAAATACTATGATGGCACCAATTTATACTTTATATCCAGCATAAAGATATAATGATTTCCTATAGATTTTATATTGCACACCCCATGCTCTCTATCGTGAAATGAGCTTGAGAAACATTGAACATCACATGCCTGACTTGCAAAAGACCCCATATACTAAAGCTGCTAAAAAACAAAAAATAATTTTTCAAACATCAATCCATTAAAATCGTTACGAACCGTAACTCTCCATCTGGACGCGCAACAATAAAGAGAGCATTTTTTCGTCCAGCTTCACGTAATTTATGAATACGTCTCTTAGCCTCATCAATTGTTGTGATAGAACTCTGATTGATATCAACTATCACTTCACCAACGCGAATACGCTTTTTATCCGCTGCACTATTTTGTGCAACAGCTGTCACCACTAGTCCTCGAAGTTTATCTGAAATTGAATAACGATGACGCAAATCCTCTGTCAGTTCAGATAACGTCATGCCCATAAATTGCATTGTCACGTTTTTCGACAGATCTTGATTTTTTTTATCATCAACTTCTTCTGTATCTTCATTTGGATCTGTTTCAATCAAACGTCCAAGCTTAACTTTTACTGTTTCTTCTTGCCCATTGCGTAAAACAGTAACGTCCACCACTTTTCCTTCTGAACTTTCTGCAACTAAACGCGGCAAATCACGTGCATGCTTAATTTTGGAATTACCAAAGGAAAGAATAATATCTCCAGTTTGTAACTGGCTATTATCTACATTATTTTCTTTCGTCTGTTCTATTTTACCAGCCACCAATGCTCCCACAGCATTGTCCAATTTTAAACTTTTTGCAATATCCTCTGTTACCGGCTGAATACGAATAGCCAACCAACCACGCCTTATTTCTCCAAAATCACGCAATTGATTAATAACAGAAAGAGCCATATCCGATGGAATAGCAAATCCAATACCGATAGATCCTCCAGAAGGTGAAACAATTGCTGTATTAATGCCAATAACTTCACCATTTCTATCAAATAACGGACCACCAGAGTTGCCTCGATTAATCGCTGCATCTGTTTGAATAAAATTATCATAGGGACCAGCATTAAGGTCACGGTTACGTGCAGAAATAATGCCAACTGTTACACTTCCACCAAAACCATAAGGATTTCCAATAGCCATAACCCAATCACCAATACGTGCCTTTTCTGAATCACCAAAACGCACAGCCTTTAATTTTTTACTTCCTGCATCGACTTGAAGCAAAGCCAAATCAGTTTTGCTATCCTTTCCAAGAAGCTTTGCCTTTAATTTTGTTCCATCCGTAAAATTAACTTCAATATCATCAGCATCAACGATAACATGATAATTTGTAACAATAATCCCTTTTTGCGCATCAATCACAAAACCAGACCCTAAAGAACGCACCTTTTGAAATTGACTATCTTTTTGACCATCTTTAGGTGTAAAGAAATCACTAAAATATTCCTCCAACAATGAATCTTTTGGGATAATGGGTACCGCAGTATTTTCATCCTGTTCTGTTCCTTCAACAGTCTGTGCTGTGGAAATATTCACAACTGTTTCCAAAAGCTCAGAAGCTAAATCAGGAATAGAAAGCAATGCCTTGCTTGTCTCGGCTCCCCAAGACAAACTCATTGATCCTGATAGGAACAAAGTCACACAAAAAACAACTCTTGTGATAAAAAACTTCAAAAACGTACTTTTACTCACGACACTTCTATCCATGATATGCCTTTAACCAAAGCCGTAAAGAGCCCTACTAAATTTATCTATGTAAAACCCGCACGGCTCGATACTCTCTACCACTTTTATCATAAAAGAAAATGCTCACAGATTATTCTTTTCATGCAAAATCTCGGATCTGCAATCCGTTATTTTATCTATTCTCTCCTGATTTTGAATCAGTTTTACTAAGTCCAGTATTCATTGTCGGTAAGAATGCTTTATTTGCCTGCGGTGGATTACGAAAATAGAAAAAGAAATCCTCATTTGGAGAAATCACCATCGGTGTTTTCTCTAAATTCTTGTATTGTTCCATCGCCAACCAAAAATCGTAAAAAGACGGATTAGCCTCCCGCGCATTCAATAAAAGACGAATACTTTCAGCTTGACCTTCACCACGGGTAATTTCAGCATCACGTTTTGCAGCTGCTACGATTTCTTCATATTCACGATTAGCTTCTGCCACAATACGATCTCGTTCCTGCTGACCACGAGCTCGAATATTTTCCGCAGCAGCTTCACGTTCAGCTGCCATTTGCCGATAGACATCTTCTGAAACAGCATCGGTCAAATCGGTTTTACGAATACGCACATCAACAATGGTAATACCCAACGAGCCTGCATCTACAGAAAACTGCTTCTGTACCTCAGCCATCATCGCTCCTCGTTCATCCGATAAAGCTGCTTTAAATTCTCGCTTACCATAAACAGCACGCAAAGCGTCAATAAACCGTGGTGCAAGGTTTTCACGTGCCGCAATTTGTGGACGCCCAGAAGCAATGCGCTGTAAAAACAACTTAGGATCTGTAATACGGTAAATAAAGAACGCATCCACCTCATAATACGCACCACCACGAACCTGTACAGATTGTGTAGGAACATCGTAACGCAATAACCGATTATCAACAATGATCATCTTATCGATAAAGGGCGCCTTGAAATAGATTCCAGGATTAGATTCTACCTGAACAATTTGTCCAAAACGCTTAATTGCTACTTGTTGACGAGGATAGACGATAAAAACGGACATCCACAAAATCATCAAAACAAACACTATAGCACTAAAAACAAACAAAAAGCGAGATTGCTGCATAATTAATCTCCTCCAGCAATACGAGAATCTAAGAGTAACGCAGGACGCGCTGATGTTGCCTTTACTTTTTCTGATGACTTGCTACGCAACAATTCATTCAAAGGTAAATAAGGCACCGCTGGAGAATTTGCCTGATCAAGAACCAGCTTATTTGGTGAAGAAAGAATCCGCCCCATCGTCTCCATATAGAGACGGTAGCGCGCAGCTTCTGGTGAAATCGCAGCCTCTCGAGCTATTGCCTGAAAACGTTCAGCACGCCCTGTTGCCTCTTCAACCATTTGTGCCTTTTCACCTTTTGCGATTTCCCGTGTGCGTGAAGCTTCACCATTTGCCAAACCAATTTTCGTAAAACGCACACGATTCCCCTCTTCAATCATTCTTCCACGTTCCTGCTCCGCCTGCTGAACAGAATTAAACGCAGCAGCAACCTTTGTTGGAGGAGCAGCTTCACTGATAGACACACGGCTTATTTCGACACCAAGTTGATATTTATCGACAGTCAACTGGATAATCTTTCTAACGTCATTAGCAACTTCTTCTTTCTTGTCACGTAAAACATCATCAACCGGCCGCGAACCAATGACCTCACGCATTGCACTCTCAGCAACTTGGCGGACAGTTCCCTCTTGATCATTCACATTGAATAAAAACTGACTAGGATATGAAATCCGATAGTAAACAGAAAAATTAACATTAACGATATTCTGATCACTCGAAAGCATTAAACCATCACTTTGTTGCGCTTGACCAGGCTTTCCACCAATCGCGATTGTTTTTTCCGTTAAAGGTACTTTCATATAGGTCTCAATTGGCCAAAAATGAAAATGCAAGCCATCACCAATAATGCCTTCTTTAGGGATGCCAAAGCGCAGCTCTACCGCTTGTTCATTTTGCTGAACAATATAAATTGACTGGTATAACCAAAAAAACGCAATAAGCAGAAGGAACAAAACAGAAAGACTACTTCTCCCAAATTGTTTAAACTGATCCTGCCCTTTGCGCAAAATATCATTAAGATTAGGACCATTTTCGCTACCATGATTGCCACCAGAACCAAAGATATTCTTAGCTGGTGTTTTTTTTTCACCACTGTTTTTATCGCCACTCCACGGGCCACCACCATTTTGATTTGTCCAGGGCATTATCACCTCTTTAACTGATTACCACTACTCGAACACCAACCATTTGCTTGATCTTATAGGGTGCCTATTACCTCATTATAATACAACTGATAACCCCTTCCACTTCATATTACAAAAATTATTTCCGCTCATAAACAACAAAACGTGTCGGATGACTATCTTTATCCCCTTTTGGAATATCTTGTGTTTGCACAATAGTCCACTTTTCTTTATCAAAAACAGGAAAAAAACTATCACCTTCTATAGAGGCTAAAACTTCTGTAAGGAATATTTTATCAGCCATAGGCAATCCTTGTTGAAAAATTTCCCCTCCCCCAATAATAAAAATTTCCTTTACATTATTTTGAGAAGCAACGCTTGTTGCAAGAGAGCAAGCTTGCGATAAAGAGTGAGCAACAACAGCCCCTTCAGCGTTGAAGGTACAATCACGCGTAATGACGATATTTGTACGCCCTGGTAAAGGGCGCCCAAGAGAATCCCAAGTTTTTCTTCCCATAATAATGGGCTTACCCAATGTCAAAGCTTTAAAGCGTTGCAAATCCGTTGATAAATGCCAAGGCATGGCACCTTCACGACCGATAACACCATTTTCTGCAACCGCAGCAATGAAACAAATGGAAATCATCATATTGCTACCGGCGCCTTAATATGGGATTGTGCTTCATAATTAAGCAATTCAAAATCCTCAAATTGAAAAGAAAAAAGATCTGTTACCGCTGGATTTATGCGCATACATGGCAAAGCATTTGGTCTACGAGACAATTGATATTTTGCCTGTTCAAAATGATTAGAATAAAGATGAGCATCCCCCAGAGTATGAATAAAGTCGCCTACTTTAAGACCGCTTACTTGCGCAATCATCATCGTTAACAGTGCGTAGGATGCAATATTAAATGGAACACCTAAGAAAATATCCGCCGAACGCTGATAAAGCTGACAGGACAATTTTCCCTCCGCAATGTAAAATTGAAAAAGACAATGGCACGGAGGTAAAGCCATTTCTTCTATTAATGCAGGATTCCAAGCTGATACAATCAAGCGACGAGAATCTGGCATTTCCTTAATCATTGTTAAAAGATTACTAATTTGATCAATATGGCGCCCATCAGGAGCAGGCCAAGAACGCCACTGATAACCATAAACAGGACCAAGATCTCCTTTTTCATCAGCCCACTCGTCCCAAATTGATACACCATGCTCTTTCAACCATGCAATATTTGTATCACCTTTAAGAAACCACAAAAGCTCGTAAATAATTGAACGTAAATGTAGTTTTTTTGTTGTCAACAATGGAAATCCTGCTTGTAAATCAAAGCGCATCTGATACCCAAAGATAGATCGCGTTCCAACGCCCGTCCGATCTGTACGATCAATACCCTGATTTAAAACGTGGGATAAAAGAGCCAGATATAATTTCATGAGGGTTATTATGTCCGATTCTCCTCATTATAGAAAATAAAAACTGTAAAATTCGTACAAACATAATTCAAATCTTTATCCGAAAACATCTTACACAAGAAATTATCGTGATCTGACTAAAATTTTTATGCAAAAGATAAAATACTATAGACAGCTTCTGAAGAAAAGAACATAGAGTGATAATGAACAAAAATGGTGAACGTGAAATGAAGGGATTGACTATGGAAAAACAAGAATCTTTAGCATCACATGATACGCAAAAACGTATCTGGGCTATTGTATCCAGTGCATCAGGTAATCTAGTAGAATGGTATGATTTTTATGTTTATTCTTTTACATCCATTTACTTTGCATCACAATTTTTTCCCTCAGATGGCGATGTCGTTGCACAACTTTTAAAGGCCGCTGGTGTCTTTGCTATTGGTTTTCTTATGCGCCCAATCGGCGGATGGCTCTTTGGCTTCATTGCTGACCGCTATGGACGTAAACGCTCAATGCTTATTTCTGTTGGTATGATGTGTGGTGGTTCTTTCTTAATCGCCATACTTCCTACTTATGAAACTATTGGAATGGCAGCAGCAATTCTTTTACTTTTACTCCGAATGCTTCAAGGACTTTCTGTCGGGGGTGAATATGGTACGACAGCCACTTATATGAGTGAAGTGGCACTCAAAAACCGCCGTGGATTTTTTAGCTCTTTTCAATATACCACACTGATTGGTGGACAACTTCTAGCCAGCCTGGTTATATTCATTCTAGCACTTTATCTCACAGAGGATCAACTAAAAGCATGGGGATGGCGTATTCCATTTGCCATTGGGGGCCTAGGAGCAGTTGTTGCAATTTACCTCCGTCGTACACTTCATGAAACAACCACAGAAGAAAATCGTTCTAAAAAGCAAGCTGGTAGTCTTTTAGAGCTTCTACGCAATCACAGGAAAGCTTTTTTTCTAGTTGTTGGCTTTACAGCTGGGGGATCGCTCACATTTTATACCTATACAACTTATATGCAAAAATATCTGATCACAACCACCGGCTTTGATAAACATACTGCAACAACAATCATGACTGCTGCGCTCTTTGTTTTCATGTTACTTCAACCTGCATTTGGTTTTATGGCTGATAAAATTGGAACAAGAACTTCACTGCTTATTTGGAGTGTTTTATCTATTATCTTTACGATTCCTGGACTTCATGTAATTGGTAACACTAATGAAACATGGATTGCTCTATCAGTCATTATTGGAATGCTATGCATTATGAGCTTTTATACATCCATCTCTGGTATTGTAAAGTCAGAAATGTTTCCCGCTTCAGTGCGAGCAACAGGTGTTGGATTCTCTTATGCTATTGCCAATGCAGTGTTTGGCGGCTCTGCTGAATACGTAGCGCTTGAATTAAAAGACCTTGGATACGAATCTGTCTTCTATTTTTATATAACCGGCATGATGATTATTGCATTCATTGCGGTTCTCTTGATGCCCGATGCGCGCAAAAAAGGATATTTACAAGGAGACGATATTCATTAACTTTTGATGTTAACAAAAAAGCCCAGTATTCTGGGCTTTTTGTAATTCTTTCCCATAGAAGCTTAAAGCGCACGATTTTTTATCTCTTCAAACACCTAAAGAAGAAATTTTCTCTCCTGCATATACTGCTTATAAAAATAAACAGCTGCATATTATTATGAATAAATGCTTCTTTTGCTGAAGATAAAAAATTTTTGATTTATTTTAATACCCCCCATTCCCACTCAAAATCGAAGAAAAGTGATTATCTTTCAAGAAATTTTATCAATAATAAAGATTCCACTCATGATTTTGTTTAATACGTTCTTAATGGTACCCCTCATGAAACACAAATCCTTTCATGAAAAGTAGAAAATACAATTATATTATGAATTCGCACACTTTTTTGAGAAACATTTCTCAATATACCCAACTCCATTTCACAACGGCACCCGTGAATGACATAACGTAAAAGCCCCGTAAAATATAAACATGGTCATCACTCTCTTTACACTTAATAAAAGTGCAAGCCGCTATTATTATACTATTGACGAACTCTTAATATTGTACTCCCCCTTAACACTTAAGATCATTTCTAAAAAGTATTTTAACTGATACACCAACCTCGCATGCAATAGTCAATAACATCATTTTACGAAACAACATCAAGCATATAAACTAAAGAGTATCATATCTTCATAAATACTCTGCATATGCAAATAATTCACAATCAAACAAAAAACAATATTTCCTTAAGGATAGATTTACGCAATATAACAACACCATGAGCCCAAAACAGCACTGATAGATCTAGAAAAAATCTTTATGTTTCCCTAAAAATTTATCATGATACAATGGCGTTTTTATAATGCACATCGTAAATAGCTTTAAAAAGAAGAAAAGTTATAAATCTAAAAGGGGAATACTTCATGAATAATCAAACAACTTTAGATCCACATGATACAAGGAAACGTATTTTTGCTATTATATCCAGTGCATCCGGTAATCTGGTAGAATGGTACGACTTTTACGCTTACTCCTTTGCATCGGTTTATTTCGCTTCGCAATTCTTTCCTGAAGATGAAGATATCGTTACACAATTGTTAAAAACGGCAGGAATCTTTTTTATTGGCTTTCTTATGCGTCCAATTGGAGCATGGCTCTTTGGGTTTATTGCTGATCGTTATGGACGTAAACGCTCAATGCTTATTTCTGTTTTTATGATGTGTGGGGGCTCTTTTCTCATTGCCA
The DNA here is from genome assembly GCF_042196525.1 of Bartonella sp. AC62GZZY. NCBI lineage: Bacteria > Pseudomonadati > Pseudomonadota > Alphaproteobacteria > Hyphomicrobiales > Bartonellaceae > Bartonella > Bartonella sp. AC62GZZY. The sequence continues at coordinate 85,137 of NZ_JBHIQN010000005.1, read as the reverse complement.
TACTTCCCACTTACAAAACTTTGGGAATAACAGCAGCATTCCTTCTCCTTTTTGTCCGTATGTTTCAAGGGCTTTCCGTTGGCGGTGAATATGGTACAGCCGCAACGTATATGAGTGAAGTTGCGCCCAAAAATCGTCGTGGTCTCTTTGCTTCTTTTCAATATGCAACAACGATCTCAGGTCAACTTCTGGCAAGTTTTATAATATTTATTTTAGCCATTTACCTTAACGAGGATCAGTTAAAAGCATGGGGATGGCGTATTCCCTTTGTCATTGGTGGCTTTGGAGCAATCGTTGCAATTTATCTGCGTAGCTTGCTTCATGAAACAACAACCCTCAAAAGCCGCTCTGAACAACACGCTGGTAGTCTTAAAGAACTTTTTCGTAATCATAAAAAAGCGTTCTTTTTGGTTGTTGGCTTTACAGCTGGCGGATCACTCACATTTTATACATACACCACTTATATGCAAAAATATCTGATCACAACCACTGGCTTTGATAAACAAACCGCAACAACAATAATGACTGCCGCCCTCTTTGTTTTTGTGTTACTCCAACCGCTTTTTGGTTCGCTAGCCGATAAAATTGGAGCAAGAGCTTCACTCATCAGTTGGGGTGTATTATCCATTATCTGCACCATTCCTGTACTTAAAATGATCGGGAATGCCCATAATCCATGGACAGCACTCTTAATCATTATTGGAATACTCTGTGTTATGAGTTTTTATACGTCCATTGCTGGTATCATAAAAGCAGAATTGTTCCCTGCTTCAATCCGAGCAATTGGTGTTGGCTTTGCTTTTGCCATTGGCAACGCACTGTTTGGCGGTTCTGCTGAATATGTAGCGCTTGGATTAAAAAATATGGGATACGAATCTGTTTTCTTTTTTTACATCGTTGGTATGATGGTCATTGCACTCATCTCTATTCTTCTTATGCCTGATATAGATAAAGGAGGATATCTCGATAAAGACGATAGACTTCATTAAACTTATTTTCTGGATAAAAAAAGCCCAAGAAATTGGGCTTTTTTTTGATCTCCTCTCCACCCTAGTAAAGAACGAAAACCCGCCCCGCATTCGTCTTACAAACAACTCAGTTTCTCTTAAATTATCTATAGTTACTACCCTCTTTATGTAATTTACTTGATAAGATTCTATGGGCAAGCCCTCCCCTAAATACTTATCATGATATCTGAAAAACACCTCATACGGAAAACCTTATCTGAATCCTCCCCCCCTAAAAAATAATGTATTATGGCGCAAAACGATAAGTAAGGACTTAAAAGTCCCATTTTATACTATTTAACCCTTATGAAATAACTTAATTTTTTCTATTACTTCTTGTAAAATCCATATATTTTATAACATCAAATTATCATTAAAGTAATTAATATAGTATTATTATAATAAAATTTGAAGATATACTTATATACATTTTCAATGTATATTTGTCATATAAACACAATTAAAATTAATATGATAATTTTTTCTAATAAAAAAGTAAAACTCTTAAAAATAATAACAATATAACTCCAATAAATCATCTTAAAGAATTTCTCTAAGAAATTATCATGATACAATTGGATTTTTCTGGAAATCATAAAAAATTATGTTTAGAAATTATATTTAGAAATAAATATATGGACTATAAATCCAAAAGGGGAACAATTCATGGAAAATGAAACAATTTCAGCATCACAGGATGCAAGAAAACGTGTTTTTGCTATTATAGCAAGCGCATCAGGAAATCTCGTAGAGTGGTATGATTTTTACGTTTACTCATTTGCATCAATTTATTTTGCATCACAATTCTTTCCCTCCGATGGTGATACGATTACGCCACTGTTAAAAACCGCGGGTGTGTTTTTTATTGGCTTTCTTATGCGCCCTATTGGAGCTTGGTTTTTAGGATTTATCGCCGATCGTTATGGACGTAAACGCTCGATGCTTATATCCATTTTTATGATGTGTGGTGGCTCTTTTTTCATCGCCATACTTCCCACCTATGAAACCTTAGGAATAACATCAGCAATCCTTTTACTTTTAGCTCGGATGATGCAAGGACTTTCAGCGGGTGGTGAATATGGTACAGCAGCCACTTATATGAGCGAAGTTGCTCTCAAAAAACATCGAGGGCTTTTTGCTTCTTTCCAATCAGCCACCCTTATTACAGGTCAACTTCTTGCCAGCTTCATTATATTTATTCTAGCATCTTATCTCTCTGAAGATCAGTTAAAAGCATGGGGATGGCGCATTCCTTTTGTGATTGGTGGTTTCGGGGCAGTGATTGCGATTTATCTGCGTCGTTCTCTCCACGAAACAACCACGAAAGAAAGCCGCTCTCACAAACACTCTGGCAGTCTTAAGGAACTTCTCACCAAGCATACAAAAGCCGTTGTCGTAATTGCATGCTTTGCATCAGGAGGATCACTCACATTTTACACCTTTACGACTTATATGCAAAAATATCTGATCACAACCACCGGCTTTGATAAACATACCGCAACAACGATTATGACAGCTGTACTATTTATTTTCATCCTATTCCAACCCATAGCTGGTATCATAGCCGATAAAATTGGAACAAAAACTTTACTTATCATTTGGAGTATACTCTCTGTCATCTTTACATTTCCTGGACTCTGGATAATCGGTAATACGCATAGTCTATGGGTTGCCTTATCGGTCATTATTGGCTTGCTCTTCATTATGAGCATGTATACATCCATCTCTGGTGTCGTAAAATCAGCAATGTTTCCCTCTTCAATACGTGGATTAGGCGTTAGTATCTCTCATGCCATTGGTAACGCTTTATTTGGTGGTTCTGCTGAATACGTTGCGCTTGGATTAAAAAAGTACGGTCATGAATCACTCTTTTATTTTTATATAACCGTCGTGATGATCATGGCATTCATTGCTCTTCTCTTTGTCCCGAGTATGCGTAAAGGGGGATACCTCCAAGAAGATGAAAAACATTAACCCTTTTTATAAACGAAAAAAGCCCAAGAGATTGGGCTTTTTTATCATTATCGCAAATTTAATATTGTTTAAATTTTATGAAGTGCATTAAGGTGCTTAGCAACTAGATAATAAAAAGTCAGTCGACTTTTTCTACGCTCTCCAGACATCATCTCAGCCACTTTTGAAACGGCCATTTTAGCACTCTGTTCATCAGCTTCTAAAACATCTTGAACCCATTTTTCAACACGTTCTAACTCTTTTGGATCCGATGTAGCAACAAGCGCTGCATCCTGCTTTTTCATCACTAAAGCTAAACGACGGCTAAGTCGTTCTACTGCTGCTTCATCGGGATTTGAATCATATAGTTTAATATCTGCTAAATTATTTGTCATTTTGCATCATCTCCTCTCCAAAAATGAGCGGACTATAATTTACAGCCGCATCATATAGCTCTATAAATAATTAGAGGATTAAAAATATTAACAACCCCCCTTTTCCTAAGACTGTTCTTCATCTATATTTAAAAGGCTGGTTTACCAGCTATGGTAATAAATGGACGGTGAAATAAACCTATTGGACCCGGGGGCGGTACCCGGCGCCTCCACCAAAATATAAGAAAGCAAAGTTATATTTTGGTGGGGGCGAAATAGGATCGACAAGGGTGTAAAGATCGCTCTTTTACTCGGCATTGTACCACCGTTATCGGGCTAAATGAGTAGTTGCAAATGACAACTATGCGGAAGCACGTCTCGCCGCTTAAGGTGGTGTGAATGTTTCAAATTGAGTCTTAAACCGTCGCAGGTTTAAGCGGGGTTCGGAGGCACCTGGCAACAGAAGCCTTCACTTTTTAAATGTTGTTGATTGATCTTTCAGACATTATCAGACATTATTTACCATAGAGTTTCGTATTTATTCGATTTATTGAGGTGCATCGTAGAAAAAATCTGCTAATTTAAAATATATTCTATCACACAATATCAATACGCCCCATTCTGCTACGTGAAATAAAAGGAATAAACTTCGATGGTTAAAGATCAAATCCGTTACGATATTCTCGTTCAGGATGCACTTCGTGGAGTTATCCGTAAAGTTTTATCGGAAGTTGCCAAAGCAGGTCTTCCGGGAAATCATCATTTTTTTATAACTTTTTTGACAAATGCCCCAGGCGTTAAAATTTCTCCTCGGCTAAAAAATCGCTATCCCGAGCAAATGACAATCGTCTTACAACATCAATTTAGAGATCTCAGTGTTTCAGAAACAGCTTTCGAAGTAACCCTCTCTTTCAGGGAAATAACCGAAAAGCTCGTGATTCCTTTTACTTCCATTCAAGTCTTTTATGATCCTGTAGCAGCATTTGAAGCAGCATTTGATCTGCCCTCAAATCTGACCTCTGGAGAAAGTGAACATTCAGAAAATACCTCAACTACGCCCATTACCTTATCAAACAAACAAAAAAAAGAAAATACGCTTACAAAAGAACAAAATCTCAGTACAAATATAGAACCTTCAAATAACGATGCAAAACAAAATCAAAGTGCTGATGTTGTCTCTTTAGATTCCTTTCGGAAAAAATAATTTTTCTCATGACTGAATTGATTAATCTTCGCCAATTTCGAAAACAAAAAAAACGTACAGAAAAATCTCTTTGTGCTGAGCAAAATCGTTATCGTTTTGGACGAACAAAAACTGAAAAACTTTTTGAGCAACAAAAATCTTTAAAAACGCAAAAATTTCTTGATCAAAATCGTTTACGAAACGACGAATAAAGGTGGAAAAATGCACGAAAATAATTCTATCGATTGGTCAAAAGTCATTCCACGAAAGATATCTGTTCGCGTTGATGGACACGCAACAAGCGTTTCTTTAGAACCACCATTTTTAGATATTCTAAAAGATATAGCCCGCAAAAAAGGACAATCTTTAGCCTTTATTATTACCGATATTGATAGCAAAAGACCACAACAAGTAAATCTTTCGGCCTCGTTACGCGTTTATGCCCTTCAAAGCGTTCTCACCCAACGCCTTTAATGTTTGTGCTTATTTTTTTACGTTCTCTTTCTGTCTGTTCAACTGAAACTGTTGTGACTTTTTAAGAGAAGTTTTTTTAATCTAGAACTTCAATGAAAAAAAGACTACAAAAGAGATACAATGAGTAATTTTTCTGATCACACCATACCTTTCTTTGAAGAAGATTCCCCTCCAGACCATGATAAGGAAAATTCTGGGTTTTCTTCCCCTGTCCTAAAAGAAAAAAAATCATATAATACAAACTATTTAGAACAGCTCAATCCAGAACAGCAACAAGCTGTTATGAATACTGAGGGGCCTCTTTTAGTTCTTGCAGGTGCTGGTACTGGAAAAACACGCGTTTTAACAACCCGTATTTCTCACATTCTGCGCTCTGGACTCGCCTCACCTCAACAAATACTTGCTGTCACTTTCACCAACAAAGCAGCCCGTGAAATGAAAACACGTATTGGTGAACTTATTGGAGAAGTTGTTGAAGGTATGCCTTGGCTTGGAACCTTTCATTCCACTGGAGCTAAAATTTTACGCCGTCACGCAGAGCTTGTTGATTTAAAAAGAAACTTTACAATTCTCGATAGCGATGATGTTCTTCGACTTTTAAAACAACTTATTCAAGCTGAAGGATTAGACGATAAGCGTTGGCCCGCACGAAACCTTGCCATGATGATTGATTCTTGGAAAAATCAAGGACTTTCACCAACACATATCTCAAAAAGTGATGCTCATTCCTTTGGTAACGGCATGGGACGTGAACTTTATCACAGTTATCAAAATCGATTAAAAGATCTTAATGCTTGTGATTTTGGTGACCTTCTACTTCATTCTATCTCTATCTTCCAACATAATCCAGATATTCTTCGCGAATATCATTCTCAATTTCGTTATATTCTTGTCGATGAATATCAGGATACAAATACAGCACAATATCTTTGGCTTCGCCTTTTGGCCCAACATCCTCAAGGTCAACATGTTAATCTTTGTTGTGTTGGCGATGATGATCAATCCATTTATGGATGGCGTGGTGCAAAAGTCGAAAACATATTACGTTTTGAAAAAGATTTTCCTTCTGCTAAAATTATTCGTCTAGAACGCAATTATCGCTCAACATCCCATATTCTTAAAACCGCCTCCCATCTCATTGCTCATAACGAAGAAAGACTGGGAAAAGTCCTTTTTTCTGCTCAAATAAAGAGTGAGGAAGAAAAGGTAAAAATTCATTCAGCATGGGATTCGGCAGAAGAAGCACGAGCAATCGGAGAAGAGATCGAACGCGCACAACAAACCGGTCATGCATTAAATCATATGGCTATATTGGTACGCGCATCATTTCAAATGCGTGAATTTGAAGATCGCTTTGTAACACTTGGCCTTAATTATCGCGTCATTGGTGGTCCTCGTTTTTATGAGCGAATGGAAATACGTGATGCCATGGCTTATTTACGCGTTGTTGTCCAACCTACTGATGATTTAGCTTTTGAGCGTGTTATTAATACACCAAAACGCGGCATAGGAGATGCAACCCTGCGCATTCTTTATGAGAGTGCACGTGCACGTGCTGTTCCTCTCTTTTCTGCTGCCGCAGACATCATTGAAACAGATGAATTAAAGCCTAAGGCACGCAGTGCGTTACGAATCCTTATTGAAAACTTCCGCCGCTGGCAAAATATGCTTCAAGACACTCCTCATAGAGAACTTGCCGAGATCATCCTTGATGATTCTGGTTATACAAACATGTGGTTAGAAGATCGCTCACCAGAGGCTCCTACAAGACTAGAAAATCTTAAAGAAATGATTCGTTCCATGGAACAATTTGAAAATCTTCAAAGTTTTTTGGAACATGTTGCACTCGTTATGGAAACGGAAAATAATGAAAATATGGATGCAGTCAACATCATGACCCTTCATTCAGCCAAAGGACTTGAATTTGAAACAGTTTTTCTTCCAGGTTGGGAAGAAGGACTCTTTCCCCACCAGCGCTCATTAGATGAAGGTGGACGTTCAGGATTAGAAGAAGAACGGCGTCTTGCTTACGTAGGTCTAACAAGAGCAAAAAAACATTTGCATATATGGTTTGTATCGAATCGAAGAATTCATGGACTTTGGCAACCTGCTCTCCCCTCCCGTTTTTTAGATGAATTACCAGCAGAACATATAGAAGTTGTAGAAATGGAAACATCCTATGGTGGTTATGGAAAATCTTCCTTTCAACATCACGATTCCTTTTATAATGACTATGCAACACCAAGACAAAAGCGTGCACAAAAAAACAAAAATATTGAAGGGAAAGTTATCTCTCAATCACTCTCTCATGCACCATCAGATTTTTCTGTCAATGATCGGATTTTTCACATAAAATTTGGTTATGGTCATATTACAGCAATAGACGATCATAAATTGACAATAATGTTCGAAAAAGCCGGAGAAAAGCGTGTACTAGATAATTTTGTAAACAAAGCTTAATTACAAGCAAACCACGATCAGTTTTTTCAAGAAACCACTTTATTTTATTCTGAATGTCATTTCCATTTGCGAACAAAGGCTTCAATGGGCAAATTTTGCATATCAGGCAATGCGTTGTGAATTTTATCAAGCGGCCAATCCCACCAAGCCATATCTAAAAGGCATTCTATCACATGATTGGGAAAACGCATTCGCAACCGTTTAGCAGGCACCCCAACGACAATCGTATAAGGCAAAACATCTTTCGTTATAACAGCGTTCGCGCCAATGATAGCGCCATGACCAATTGTCACCCCAGGCATAATAACCGCACCATGTCCAATCCACACATCATGCCCAATAATAACACGTTTTGCATAACGCCTTTCACGAAAACCACTATCTAATGCCATATAACGAAAATATTCGTTTGGACGATAGGTTATTTTATGCGTTGAAACGCGCTCCATAGGATGCTCCAACGCATTCATTCGTACATGAGATGCAATAGAACAAAAACGCCCAATATCGCTATAAATAGCCTCACTGTTACGTTCTAAATAAGAAAAATCTCCAATGGTTACATCACGCAAAACTACCCGCTCATTAATTTCCACATAGCGCCCTAATTTACAACCATGCAGCTGTGCTGTCGTATGGATACGAGGTTTACTTTCATGAAATCGAAGATCGTTTTCAATATTCATTCTTACCTTCCATCAATTGCTTCATCAATAAATATGGAAAGACATACCAACCAAACCAATAAAATCAACCATGAAACAAACATTGCAAAACAAACCTGCCGATGTTACAATTTCTTGATCTATCTAAGAGAGTCAAACTATGAAAAATGTACTCCGCATTTTAGGGCTAACAGTTATATTTCTTACGGGGATTTTTATTTATGATGCATTTATAAATAAGCCTTTAGGTGATAACTTTACGCTCACTGATTCAAATGGAAAAACGATTACCGAAGCGGATATTCGAAGCCAGCCTTCAATAATTTTTTTCGGCTTCACTATGTGTCCTGAAATCTGCCCTACCACACTGATGAATCTTGATCGATGGCTTACAGCACTTGGACCTGAAGCTGATAAGTTAGGAGTATGGTTTGTGACTGTTGACCCCGAACGTGATACACCAGAAGTACTCCATAATTATCTCAGCAATTTTAACAATAAAATCGTTGGTATCAGTGGAGATCCTGATAAAGTTCATAAAATGGTCAATTCTTTCAACATCGTTGCTGAAAAAGTCCCTGAAACAGATGAAAACTATACATATAACCATACAGCAGCAATTTTTTTACTCAAAAAAGGTGGAAAATTAGCTGGCGTTATCCGTTATGACACGAAAGAAAGCGATAGCGAATTAAAAGATGAAATCGCCATTGAACGGCTAAAAAAACTCATATCAAACTAAAAAAGCCAATCAAAAGAAAGAACAGCATGTCGCAACAAATTCGCTTCTATTATACTGCTTTTAAAAGTGAAGCAGAGCAATTTTATACCCTTATAGAAAGAGCTTTTGATGAAGAAGGATATCCTCTTGCTCTTATAGAGATAGATGAACAAAATGCTATATATGAGCTTTCTCTATATGTTGATCAAGACAATCAAGAAGACGCATTGAAACGTTTTGCAAGCGTTCTTTCTGTAGATTCTGATAAAATTAATATGGAAGTTTTACCCAATATTGATTGGGTACAAAAAAGTCTAGAAGGACTAAAACCTGTACATGCTGGTCCTTTTTTCCTTCATGGAAGTCACAACAGAAACGCCATTCCAGCTAATGTTCTCCCTATTGAAATTGAAGCAAATCAAGCCTTTGGAACAGGACATCATGGGACAACAGCTGGTTGTTTGGAAATGATTGCCAAAGTAATGAAACACGAAAATCCACAAAATGCCCTTGATCTTGGAACTGGTAGTGGAGTCTTAGCCATTGGCATAGCAATGCTCAAGCCCATTAGTATTCTCGCCTCCGATATTGATCCTATTGCTATTCAAGTTGCACAACATAATATCGAGCTTAATGGCGTAAAAGAGTATATTACAGCTGTTACAGCAACAAGTTTTACCCATGAACACATTACAACACGTGCGCCTTTTGATCTCATTGTTGCCAATATTCTTGCCAATCCTCTCATTGAACTTGCGCAAGAAATGGTAAAAGCCCTTAAAAAAGGGGGATCACTTATACTCTCTGGAATTCTTGAAGAGCAACACGCCTACGTTTTAGATACTTATATAAAACAAGGACTCAAGCATATCGAAACATACCACCGTCAAGGATGGGTAACGATACATCTGAAATAAAATAAAAGGACGTTGTTATGTATCAATCTTTTGAGGCAACAACAAATCCCACGCATGCTGCAAAACGCATTGCCTCCCTTCGTAAAGAACTTGATCGCCTTGGGCTCGATGGTTTTCTTGTTCCACGGTGCGATGAACATCAAGGAGAGTACGTCCCTCCTCATGCTCAACGCCTTAGCTGGTTAACCGGCTTTACTGGATCAGCTGGGATTGCACTGATTTTAAAAAACAAAGCCATCATATTTACAGATGGGCGATATAAGCTCCAAGTTCGCCAACAAACTGATCCTGATATTTTTAATTATGAAGATCTCATAACTTGTCCTCCCTCACAATGGCTTGAAAAAAATGGTCAAAAACTTTCTATTGGTTTTGATCCATGGCTCCACACGATTGCTGCCACCGATGCATTGAGAAACGCATTAGAAATGAAAGCAGGTGGAAAACTTGTAGAAGTTCAACATAATCCCATTGATCTGCTCTGGCATAATCAACCAAAATTACCACAATCTGCCTTATCAATTCACCCTCTCAAATATGCTGGGTGCGATACAGATGAAAAGTTGGCATTGATTTGCAGATATATACAAAAAGCAAATGCAGATGCTTTTATTTTTACAGACCCCTCTTCCATTGCATGGACATTCAATATACGGGGCAATGATGTTTCCAACACGCCTTTTTCCCTTTGTTTTGCTCTCATTCCCATCCAAGAAACACCAGCTTTATTCATTGACCGCAAAAAACTTGGTGGAGAACAGAAACAATATCTAGAACGTTATGCAAAATTATATGAACCAGAACAGCTTATTCCCAAGATCAAAGAGTATATTCAAAAAGGGACAGTGTTTGCCTTAGATCCACAGCTAACATGCGAAAAATTACGAACTGTTATTGAAGAAAAAAATAGCTCTTTTATCACACTTACCGATCCTGCGGCTCTACCACGTGCCATTAAAAATGACACAGAACTCAATGGCACACGCAAAGCACACCTACGCGATGGTGTTGCCCTAACCCGTTTTTTTTCTTGGTTAGATAAACAAATACCAGGGTCAATAAGTGAAATTTCTGCTGCTCAAAAATTAGAAGAATTTCGCATAAATACAGCAAACGAAATGGGAGAAAAACTTAAAGATCTTTCTTTTGATACAATCTCAGCCGCAGGGGCAAATGGTGCCATTATTCATTATCGTGTAACAACGCAAACAAATAAACCACTCAATGCTGGTGAACTTTACCTCGTTGATTCAGGTGGACAATATCGTGATGGCACGACTGATGTCACACGCACAGTAGCAATTGGGAATATTGGAGAAGAAGAAAAACGCTGTTTTACGCTTGTCCTCAAAGGCATGATTGCTCTTTCAACTGCAAGATTTCCAAAAAGCACACGCGGACAAGACATTGATGCTCTTGCACGCATTGCATTGTGGAAAGCTGGTTTTGATTATGCCCATGGCACCGGTCATGGTGTTGGATCTTATCTTTCTGTCCATGAAGGACCGCAAAATATTTCTCGCAAAGGGTGCCAAGAACTCATCTCCGGTATGATTCTTTCAAACGAGCCAGGCTATTACCGCGAAGGCGCTTTTGGTATCCGTCTTGAAAATTTGATGATTGTGAAGCCAGCACAAAAAATTGATGGTGGAGATATAGAAATGCTCTCGTTCGAAACACTCACACATTGCCCCATCGATCGACGGTTAATCCTTCCAGAGCTTTTGACACAAGAAGAACGACAATGGCTCAATGATTACCATGCGCGGGTTTATCAGATGAATGCGCCTTACTTAAATGAAGAAGATAAAAAATGGGCAAAAGAAGCAACAATGCCCCTTTAAATGAAGCAACGTATAACTTTTACTCTTTCTACAAAACATTACACCCTTCTCTTTTAAAGAGAGAAGTGCGAATTTACCATCAGCAAACACAAAAAATGCTTCTATGAAATACTTCAAGTTTTTTTGCAGATACGACAAAAGCCTTCCAAAATTGAAACAGAACGGGATACACTCGCAAAAGATAATGCTTATCAATTATCCTCCACCATCTCCACATGAGTTATAGCCTTATTCTGCTATATAGAAATTTTCATTATATTTTGTAATCTTCCGCGTTACATTTCTAAAACGCCCATTATAACCAACTTATTACGCCGTTTAGATTCAAAAATTCTGCATATTTATTTACAATTTTTACCTTGCTTCACAGTAATAATTTATATCTTTTACTAATAATAACCTTGCATATTCTTCATCATAATAGTTTAAGTTTAATATTTAAGTTCAATGTTAATTATTTTAAATAACGTAATAAATATCAAAATATATGGCGCTCTGTTTTTGCAAAATAAACAGCCCCTATTATCCCCCTTTTTGATTTCATCCCCCCCCAAAAATGTAAGAGCGATAATCATACAAATAGCATACGATCTTCTAGAAAACATCCTCTAAACATTATGTTTCTCAATCAGCTGTAGCCAAGCCTCTTCATCGATAACCTCAACACCTAATTCTTCAGCTTTAGCCAATTTGGAGCCCGCTCCAGGTCCTGCAACAAGAAGATCTGTTTTTTTAGAAAGTGAACCAGATGTTTTGGCCCCTAATCGCTCTGCCAATGCTTTTGCTTCATCACGTGACATATGTGCTAAAGTTCCCGTAAAAACAATGATCTTCTCCGCTATTGGTGAAGAAGCTATCATGATAGGTGCCTCATCAAGAGGTGTTACTTCTTCAAGCAAAACAGACAAAACTTCACGGTTATGCGCTTCTCTATAAAAATCAACAATTGCGCCCCCTACCTGTGGTCCAATTCCTTCAATATTGGTAAGTTCCATCCAAGCTTCATTGCCTTCTTTGTTTTCCTGCTCACATGGCATAAATGCTTCCATAGCCGCCGTTTCAAAAGCTGTATAATTTTGATATGCTCGTGCAAGGCGGCGTGCATTCACCTCTCCAACATGACGAATCCCCAATGCAAACAAAAAACGGCTTAAAGGAATTTCGCGGCGTGCATTAATGGCATCATACAGTTTCCGCACTGAAACAGTACCAAAACCTTCCATATTTTCTAAACGGATCAAAGACTTTTCTTGGCGCCGTTCTAAAGTAAAGATATCAACTGGTGTATGAATACAAAGCGCCTCATCTTGAGCATGGAAAAAAAATTCTACCTGCTTTTTACCCAAGCCTTCAATATCAAACGCATTGCGTGAAACAAAATGACGAATACGTTCAATCGCTTGTGCAGGACAAATAAGCCCACCGGTGCACCGACGCACCGCTTCTCCTTCTTCGCGAACAGCATGACTCCCACAAGCGGGACACAGATGAGGAAAAACAAAAGCAGAAGCATCTTTTGGACGTTTTGCAGCAACAACATCAACAATTTGAGGGATTACATCACCAGCGCGTTGTACAATCACGGTATCACCTACACGAATATCACGGCCTTCACGAATGGGCTCTCCTTTATGGCCAATTCCCTTAATATAATCCTCATTATGCAAACTGGCATTGGTCACCACCACCCCACCAACAGTAATAGGTGTAAGGCGTGCAACAGGCGTCAAAGCTCCCGTACGACCGACCTGAATATCAATATCTTCCAAAAGCGCCATTGCTTTTTCTGCTGGAAATTTATGGGCTATTGCCCAACGCGGCGAACGAGAAACAAATCCCAAACGCTTTTGGAGCATCAAATCATTAACCTTATAAACAATGCCATCAATGTCATAGCTTAAAGAATGACGGCGTTCTTCTATATCACGATAATAGAAAATAATTTCTTCTACTCTCTTAAAGACTTTTATTAATGGATTGATAACAAAGCCATATTCTTTTAGCTTTTTCATCATCTCTATTTGACTTTCTGCAAATACTTCACTCACTTCACCACAAGCATAAGCAAAAAATTGAAGCTTTCTGCTGGCGGTTATCCGTGAATCAAGCTGACGGAGCGAACCAGCCGCTGCATTTCGAGGATTGGCGAAGGTTAACTTTCCCTTCTCTTGTTGGCTTATATTAAGAGCTTGGAAATCTTCCCGTCCCATATAAACTTCGCCGCGAACCTCGATTACCTCAGGAAAATCACCTTGCAAAACTTGTGGAATATCAGCAATTGTTCGAGCATTTGCCGTCACATTTTCACCGACAGTTCCATCCCCACGCGTTGCCGCACGCACAAGCCGCCCCTTTTCGTAGCGCAAAGACAAAGATAAACCATCAATTTTTGGCTCCGCTGTTATTTCCAACACTTGTGTTTCTGGAAGACGTAAAAAACGACGAATACGCTCAATAAATTCAGTAACATCTTCAGAGCTAAACGCATTATCAAGTGAAAGCATAGGCTGTGCATGAACAGACTTTTCAAACTTTTCAGAAATTGGTGCCCCAATTTTATGTGAAGGAGAATCAACACGAATAAGCTCTGGAAAAAGAGCTTCAATTTCTGCATTACGGCGGCGCAATGCATCGTATTCTGCATCAGAAATTTCAGGCCGATCATCACGATTATAAAGCACATCATGACGTGCAATTTCTTTTGCCAACCACTCTAATTCACTTTCTGCTTCAACAGCTGAGAGATTTTTAACTGCATCTTTGTTCATAAAATCTATTCCAAATTACGAGTTACTGCCATAAGGACTTCCACGCTTCCTCATAAAGTGAATCGCAAATAAAAATAAGCTTTCCAGTATTTTTATCACTGGCTAATTACCTTTATGCGAGAAGCTTTTGAGCCGCTGCACGCGCTTCTTCAGTAATCTGTTCTCCTGCCAACATACGAGCAATTTCTTCTGCACGTTCATGCTCTTCCATTTTATGAATAGCAGTAACAAAGCGTCCTTTATCATGACTCTCAATTTTCGAAATAAGAAAATGACCATGCGCTTTCGATGCAACCTGTGGTGCATGCGTAATAGCAAAAACCTGAACACGTTCTGATAAGCGTTGCAACCGTTGTCCAATAGCCGCTGCAACAGCCCCCCCAACACCTGTATCAATTTCATCAAAGATCAGCGTCGGTGCTGATCCTCGATCAGACAAAACAACTTTTAATGCCAACAAAAAACGAGACAATTCACCGCCAGAAGCCACACTAAGCATCGGTCCAGCTCGTGTTCCAGGATTTGTTCGCACCCAATATTCAATACGATCACATCCCTCTGCACTCCGCCTTTCCACATCACTTTGCATTTCAACAATAAACTCGGCCCTCTCTAATTTCAATGCCGGCAACTCAGCCATCACGCTTTCAGACAAGTGTTTTGCAACCTCTTGACGTTTTATTGACAACGCTTGTGCTAACATATCATAATTTTTCTTTGCCTGCTTTGCCTCATCTTCAAAACGTGTCAATATAGTCTGAGCCTCTTCAAAATCAGCGAGTTCTGCGTCCATTTTATCGCGTAACTGAATCAATTCATCCGCAGAAACTTGATATTTACGAGCAAAACCCCGAAGAGAAAAAAGACGCTCTTCTATCCGTTCCAATTCATCAGGTTCAAAATCTAATGCTCGTATTGCCGTCTCAATACCTTCTTGTGCTGTTGCAAGTGCATGCAATGCCTCATCAATAGATTTCACCACTGGTGCAATAAGTTCTTGCGCCTCAGGAATTTTCCGCTCCAAACGCCTCACCAAATTAGAAAGCACTGGAATTGGTGATTTTTGACCCGTTAAAAGATCATCCGCTTCTTTAATATCTGTCGCTATTTTTTCTAATTTAAGCATATCAGCACGACGAAGAGAAAGAGCTTCCTCTTCACCAATTTTAAAATCAAGCTTTTCAAGCTCTTCTACACACGCACGAAGATAATCAACCTCCCGTACAGCACTCTCTACTTTAAGACGCTGCCGTTGCAAACGCTCCTCAAATTCACGCCATGTGTGATAACACTGACGCAAATTTTCCACTTCATCTTCAAGACCACCAAAGGCATCTAATAATTGGCGATGTGTAGCAACATCAACAAGCGCACGATCATCATGTTGTCCGTGGATTTCAACCAACAAACGGCCAACACTCCGCATCAATGCAACACTAGACACCTGATCATTGATAAAAACACGGCTACGTCCATCACTTGATTGCACACGTCGTAAAATAATATCACCCTCATCATCAAGACCATTCTCACGAATAAGTTGACGTGCAGGATGTGAAACAGACACATCAAAAACAGCTGTAACCTGCCCGCGGTCAACCCCATGACGCACAAGCGAAGCATCACCCCGCCCCCCTAGAGCAAGTGATAAAGCATCAAGGAGAATAGACTTCCCCGCACCCGTTTCTCCAGTTAAAACCGTCAACCCCGCTGTAAAATGAATATCGAGCGTTTCGATCAAAACAATATTATGAATCGAAAGCTGTACCAACATAGAGAATCAACGTACCCTCTTCTTATCACCACCTAAAGCATTTGAGATCCAAGAAGATTTATGCTCACGTGGCGATATTTTATTCTTCTGCAAGAGATTATAAGAAAATTTATACCACTCACTTTTGGGATAATTACGTCCTAAAATAGCTGCTGCCGTCTGTGCTTCTGCCGTTAAGCCGAGAGCTAAGTTAACTTCCGTTAAGCGGAAAAGTGCTTCTTCAATTTGATTTGTATCAGAATACTCTTCAACCACGGTACGAAACCGTCTACTTGCCGCAAGATAGCGCCGCCCCTCTTCATAATAGCGGCCAATCTGCATTTCTTTACCAGCTAGCTGTTCGCGACCAAAACGGATTTTATCCTTAGCATCCTTGACATACTCAGAATTAGGATAACGCTCTATAAGAAGCTGCATAGCAGCAATAGCACGTTTCGTGTCACGTTGATCACGCGTAACATCAGGAATCCGACGGAAAGAAGAAAGACCAATAATATAGTACGCATAAGCCGAGTCAGTCGACCCTGGATAAAGCGTAATATAGCGTTGAGCCATACTAATTGAATCATCATACTTTCCGAGTCGATAATTAGTAAAAGCACCCATCACAAGAGATTTGCGCCCCCAATCTGTATAAGCGTACTGTTTTTCAATCTTCAAAAACTTTTTCGATGCGTCCCCAAGCCGCCCACTTTCAAGGCTAGCAAGCGCTTGATTATAGAGAACATCTGGCGGCTCTATTTTCAAAACATAAGCAGATGGATCAAGGGTCTTTTTCTCTTTAAAGAGGCATCCCGCTAACATACAAGTGCTTCCCAAAAGCACCACCCCCAATATCTTGCGTACAATGTTAGATTTTCTATATGTCATATTTCCAATGCACACATGAGATTTTTTCATATTTTTTCCGGCCTCCACAGAATATCACCTTGTAGCAAAAACAATTTATCAAAGGTTTTATACCATATCACTATAAAATCCACATAACCAATTTAGCAGTTCAGGTCAATCATCCCCTTAAAAATCAAATAAATAATAAAAAAATCTTGTCAATTTTTTTACTCTTTCCCTAAAAAGCTTTTTTCGTAATATGATTCGTCTGCCAAAACAGCCTTCACCAATTGCGCATTAATTCTATGCCCACTACAATAAGAACGAAATAATCCAATAAAAGGTGCACCAAGCAAAGCAGTATCACCAATCGCATCAAGCATCTTGTGCCGAACACATTCATTCTCCCAATAAGGACCATCGGGATTTAAAATTTTATCATTAAGGTCGATAACAAGAGAATTTTCTAAAGAAGCACCTCTCGCCTTTCCAGAAAGCCTTAATTCTTCCACGTCTTTGATAAAACCAAAAGTGCGCGCACGTGACAAATCATCCCTAAACCCTCGTGTGGTAAGATCAAAACTGAAATGTTGCTTACCAATAGCAGAAGAAGGAAAAGAGATCGTTATATCAAAACGACGTCCATTAAATGGCAAAAGCTCTGCAACACCATGAGCTCCTTCAACCCGCAACGGCTTTTTTATAATGAAATAAGAACGCAAGGCATTTTGCTGTACAATACCAACATCTTCAAAAGCTTGGCAATATAGCCACGCTGAACCATCCAAAATAGGAATCTCATTATGTGACACTTCAATAATAAGATTATCCAAATTATAAGCAGCAATTGCTGCCATCAAATGTTCAATTGTTTCAACCCTTACATCTCCATCTCCAAGTACTGTTGATAATTCAGTTTTTCCTGTTTGCGATGCATGGGCTTGAAATATTTTCTCTGTTCCGTCTAATCCACAACGCTTAAAAACAATACCGCACCCAACATCCGCTGGACAAACCTTTACCACTGACAAACAGCCACTATGAACGCCAATCCCCTTAAATGTTACTGCTTTTTTAAGAGTAGACTGATATTTTGGTACTAAACTCATCATATCATTTTATTAAATTGCTTGTACATCTTTTAACAAAATTTATAAAACTATAAAAAATATTCATAGTAAATAATAAAAAAAAAACCGCTTATTGTAAGCGGTTTTTTTTAAACAAAGTATTTTATTCAAAAAACAGTAATATATTTTACTGTATAATTTTTGACTGAGCATTAAAGAAATAATAAAATTTCTTACTTTACCTCATTTTTCATCAATTAATTTGCCTGACGACGTAAAAATGCTGGTATTTCCAACTGATCTTCTTCACTTATAAAAGTACGCTGATCTTGTGGTACCTGAGGATGCAGCTCACCAGAACGACGTGGAACATAAACAGAAGCATCTTGAGAAAGCGCCTGAGAGTTTTTATTGTAAACATGAGACTCTTTCTGCTGAGACGATCTAACAGCAGGCTCTAACCTCGCTTCTGGCTCAGCTTCTTCACGATGTGTCAAGCTCTGTTTCAAACGCTGCCAAAGATTACGAGGACCTTGATCAGTCACAAATGTTCTTTGGCTTTGTCCATGAGCAACAGGAGGAAAATCCTTTAACTCAGGCATACGCATTGGAGCGCGCGCTTGCATTTGTTTTGGTTGCACTGGCTTTTCTGTTTGCTTCACAACCCCTGTCATCTCATCAAGAACATGCGCTGTTGCCTCCATACTCACGGGAGCCGCCATCGCTTGTTGAGAACCGCGGCTTACTTGCATACGAGGCACATTTAATTTCTGTTCCTGAACAGCATTTGAGCCATACGCAACAGCACTCGTCGCACTTCGTGTCGTCATTGCTTCTACAGGATGTGCAAAAATTTGACTTTTGGGACGGAACTGTTCTCCGGTTGATTTACCCTTCTCTATTTCAAGTGATTCGATCACTTCTACCATTGACTCAGAACGCAGAGGCGATGATTGAACATGAAAAGAACTGTGTGACGTTCCAGGATCGCTTTTGCGTATTGAAGAAGCAGGCCTTTGAATCTGAGGATGAGAGGACTGAACCACATCACTAACTTCACGATCGATACCGGTCGCAACCACAGAAACACGAATAACACCTTCCAATGACTCATCATCAATAGCGCCAAAAATCACATTTGCATCAGCGTCCACTTCTTCACGAATACGATTAGCAGCTTCATCAACCTCAAAGAGAGTCATATCACGACCACCCGTAATAGAAATCAGTAAACCACGCGCCCCACGCATAGAAGTATCATCTAACAATGGGTTCGCAATAGCAGCTTCAGCAGCAGCCAAAGCACGCCCATCACCAGATGCCTCACCGGTTCCCATCATGGCTCGACCCATTTCGTGCATAACAGAACGAACATCAGCAAAATCAAGGTTAATCAAACCCTCTTTAATCATCAAATCCGTAATGGAAGCAACACCAGAATAAAGCACTTGGTCAGCCATAGCAAAAGCATCAGCAAATGTTGTCTTATCATTTGCAATACGGAAAAGATTTTGATTGGGAATAACAATCAATGTATCGACAGACTTTTGTAATTCTTCAATACCAGCCTCTGCCGTTTTCATACGACGTGCCCCTTCAAACTGAAATGGCTTTGTCACAACACCAACAGTCAAAATACCTTTTTCACGCGCTGCGCGAGCAACAACGGGAGCAGCTCCTGTTCCAGTTCCTCCCCCCATACCAGCAGTAATGAAAACCATATGAGAGTCTGCAAGATGATCAATAATTTCATCAATACATTCCTCCGCCGCCGCTTGCCCAACTTCCGGTAAAGCACCAGCACCCAAACCTTCTGTCACAGCTGCCCCAAGTTGGATAACACGTTCAGCCTTTGACATAGCCAAAGCCTGTGCATCCGTATTTGCAACAACAAAGTCAACTCCCTGAAGACCAGCATTTATCATATTATTCACGGCATTCCCGCCACCACCTCCAACACCAAAAACGGTAATGCGTGGCTTCAATTCCGCGATATCTGGCCGATGCAGATTAATCGTCATTTTCTTTTCCTTCTCATAAGACACCGCAAGCCAAAGCGATGAAATTTATCCAACTAGACTTAACTAAAAACTCTCACGCAACCACTGACCAACACGCTGAAAATACCCACGCGTGCCCATCGATAAATGATTTCCTGCCGCCTGCATTGTTTTTTCTTCAAAACCCACCAATTGCGGATAAATTAACAACCCAACAGCAGATGTAAACGCCGCCCCTTTTGCAAGAGAAGGAAGCCTCGAAATACCTAAAGGCCGCCCGATACGAACATTTCTTCCTAATATAGTACGTGCCATTTCTGGCAATCCTGTTAACTGGCTTGCTCCCCCAGTCAAAATAACACGTTTACCAATGATGTGACCAAAACCAGAACGATTTAAACAATCACGGACCATTTCTAAAATTTCTTCAACACGCGCACGAATGATACGCCCAAGAACTGCGCGAGGATATTGAGTTTCACGCTGTTCACTCCCAATTTCTGCTACATTAATCATTTGCCGCTCATCAGCACTTGTTAAAAGTGCTGAACCATAAACAACTTTTAAACGTTCCGCCTCTGTTAAAGACATAGAAAATCCGCGCGCAACATCAAGAGTGACATGATGCCCCCCAACAGCAAGAGCATCTGCATGAATAAATTTCCCCTCAAAAAACACTGAAAATGTTGTTGTTCCACCACCAAAATCAATACATGCAGCCCCTAAACGCGCCTCATCATTCATCAAAACAGCAAGACCACTTGCAAAGGGAGTAGCAACCATTGCTTCAACACTCAAATGTGCACGATTAATACAAGTTTCTAAATTACGCAAAGATGCTGTTTCTGCTGTTACCACATGCACATCAACACCAAATGTTTCCCCTGCCATGCCAATAGGATCAAAAATTCCTTTATCTCCATCCAATACATAAGAAACTGGAACTGAGTGCATAACATGACGTTCAGCATCAAAGGCTTTGCGCGAAACATCTGAAAAGGCCATACGCATATCACGCTTGGTGACTTCACGACCATTCAAATGGACCTTTCCATTAATCAAAGCACTTTGTAATCGACTTGAGGAAAAATTCACAATCACTGAATCCACCACCAAACCCGCCATTTTTTCTGCCGCATCAACAGCCAAGCGTATTGATTGCTCTGCTGCAAACATATCCATCACAACACCAGATTTAATACCGCGTGAACGCTGCACTCCAAAGCCCAGAATTTCCGTAGAATGTGTACGACCATGTAAATAGTGCGCATGCTTCAAAGGACGCAAACAAGCAATAAGACAAACAATCTTACTTGAACCGATATCAAGAACCGTTAAATAACGTGTTTTACGTCCCCCCAGATGATGTGATCTGAGCAATGTCATAGGCTTCCTGCCTTTCGCGCTTTTAAAATACGTTCTTCTTCTGCTACAGTAGTATGATAACGCTCCAACGTTTCATCTGATAAAGAAACAGTAATTCGATCAGCAAGACGTAAATCAACACTGAGAATATCGCGAGATAAAAGATCTTGCATTGTACCGGACGAAACAAGAGAAGAAAGCCTTTCAAGCGCACCACTTTCAGGCAACATAACGCGCATTCCGTTATCCAAAACAAGATCCCAACGCCGATCCCCTACCCGCACGAAAGCACGAACACGATTATATATTTCCGGATAAACTAACAGCGCTTGAATAAACACTTTAGCAGCATTTTGCGCCCCCTGCCCAACCACAAGCGGCAAATTCCAAACATTTTTCCCTTTAAAGGGCACAATGACACGACCTGTATAATCAACGATATCGACCAAGCCATCGTGTTGCCAAATGGCATAAGGTTCACGCTCCACGATAGAAATCCGCATTCTATTAGGATAAATCTTCTGAACATTAGCGGATTGAACCCAAGGCTGTTTTTCCAAAAGAGAGCGTGCTCTTTCAACATCAAAAGTGAATATAGAGGATGCAACATCAAGTTTTAAAATTTTCAAAATATCCTGCTTTGCTAAGCGGTTATTCCCTCTTATATCGACATCTACAACCACAAAACCACTATCTGATATTATCGTGTTTACGATCACAGCCATCTGACCACTTGATGAAAGCCCATAAAAGGCCGTCACCAAGAAAAACCATACAACAGCAAAAGAGCCATAATGGCGTGGAATATGAATATTGACAAAAACAAACTCAAACATAAACCGAAGAAAACGACGATAAAGACGTGGCAAAGCCGGCACTGAAAGCACCTCCATCGGAATATTCGTTTTATTAATACTCAACGCATGCATGATGCGTCCTCCACTATCCATTGAACAATATCGCCATAAGTACGACCGCTCGCTTTTGCAATATCAGGAAGAAGAGACGTCGATGTCATACCGGGTTGCGTATTAATTTCAAGCCAAACCAATTCTCCTGTTTTCTCATCAAAACGAAAATCAGAACGGCTAACACCTCGACACCCTATCGCCTGATGGGCTGCTAAAGACATTCTTTGCACACTTTGGTAAATATTTAGTGAAAGTTGTGCAGGACAAATGTGAAGAGAACCACCCGTTTTATATTTTGAGTCATAATCGTAGAATGGAAAGTGTTTATCGGGAAGAATTTCACACACATCCAGCACTTCGTTCCCCAAAACAGCACAAGTCAATTCACGACCAGGAATATATTTTTCAATCATTACCTCATCCGCATATCCCCACTCAGCTCCCCCAATATTATGCGGCGGCGCAGCTTCATTTCCTTGAACAATGACAACACCAAAACTTGA
Source organism: Bartonella sp. AC62GZZY (assembly GCF_042196525.1). NCBI lineage: Bacteria > Pseudomonadati > Pseudomonadota > Alphaproteobacteria > Hyphomicrobiales > Bartonellaceae > Bartonella > Bartonella sp. AC62GZZY. The sequence continues at coordinate 62,317 of NZ_JBHIQN010000005.1, read as the reverse complement.
TCCTTCACACACAGGTTTAATTACATAAGGAGGCTCCATGGGATGTGTTCGACCCAAAGCAAAGCGGCTCATGATACGAGAAGGAGCAACACAAACCCCAACATTTGCAACGATAATTTTTGCACGTCCCTTATCCATTGCCAAAGCAGATGCCATCACGCCAGAATGAGTATAAGGAATTTTTAAATATTCAAGAATCCCTTGAATCCGGCCATCTTCACCAAATGGACCATGCAATGCATTGAAGGCAATATCAGGCTGCAACTGTTCAAGAACAGAAGCAATATGAGCGTCAACATCCACGCGGCTCACGCGATACCCCTGCACCTCTAGAACATCAGCACAAGCCGCCCCTGAAGATAAACTTACAGACCGTTCAGAAGAAAAACCTCCCATTAATACAGCTATATGTTTATCTTTCATAATAAATCACCCTCTTTCGCATACTATATGTAGTCTATATAGAATACATCAGCACCACATACAGGAAAAAACAAAGTTTATCCTTGCGAATCAATAACCTAGCATTTTGCATAATGAATCAGACTCAAAAGCTTGATGCAAGAGATTCTTTGTTAATTTATTGATTCTTAATAGAAATTTTTTATTATCTCTTTGAAATGACTCAATTTTTTATTTTCACTTTTTTAGTGAACAATAAATCAATGAAATGGATCAAAAGGAGGAACACTTCGACCACGCTCAAATTGACCAATACGCTCTATTTCCCATTGTAAAAGGTGGGCTGAATGTGCAAAAACACGTGCACGCACTGTTTCTCCCAATGCTTCAAGATCATATCCTGTTGCTTGCCCTGTATTGATCATAAAATTACAGTGCATTTCGCTCATCTGAGCACCACCAATCCGTAAACCACGACACCCTGCCTCATCAATCACGCGCCACGCAGATATATTCTCAGGATTTCTAAAAGTTGATCCACCGGTCTTTTCACGAATAGGTTGCACTGTTTCCCTATGGAGGGCAACTTCATCCATAGCAGCACGAATATCATCTTTATTACCGGTTTGTCCTTCTAATAAAGCAGCAGTAAAAATAAACCCTTCAGGAATATCACAATGGCGATAGGAATAATGCATATCTTTCAAACTCAAAATATGACGTTTTCCTTTACGATCCAGCGCATAAACCTCAACAACACGTGCTGCGGTTTCAACACCATTTGCACCCGCATTCATTTTGAGTGCCCCTCCAAGACCACCAGGAATACCGTGATAAAAATGAAAACCCGCGATTTCTGCCTTTAAAGCAGCGGTAGCTAAATGTTTATCGGCCGTACCTGCACCAACTAAAAAACGTTTTGGAGAAACTTGTTGCACTTGCCCAAAACCTTTTGGCGAAAGACGAATCACAACACCAGGAACACCCCCATCACGCACCAGCAGATTAGAACCTATTCCTACAATTGTTACAGGAATAAATTCAGGCAAATTTTGAAGAAAAAGAGCTAAATCTTCCTCATCAACAGGCTGATAAAAAAGTTCTGCCAACCCACCAGTGCGAAACCACGTCACCTTACGCATCTCAACATTAGGTGTAAGCTTGCCTCTTATACCCCCCAACAGTGGTTGCAATTGCGCCAATAACGCCTCACCATCAATGTGCTGAAAATTTATCATGACCATCAAGTACCGACAACTGATGAGGCAATGCACACGCCCATTGTGTGATATTGCCTGCACCAAGAAAAACCACATAATCCTCTGCCTGAGCAAATGTTGAGACAATAGACACAACATCTTCCAGACCATGTATTAAGCGCACATCACGATGACCAGCCATTTTAATATGCTCTACCAATTCTTGAGAACCAAACCCTACGATAGGCTCTTCACCAGCCGCATAAACGGGTGTAATCAACACTGTATCTGCATCATTAAAGCAAGTAGCAAAATCATCAAATAAATGATACAAACGTGAATAACGATGGGGCTGAGCAATTGCAATTACGCGTCCTTTTGCGCTCTCACGTGCTGCACGCAAAACAGCCTTTATTTCAACAGGATGATGGCCATAATCATCAAATATTTCAACGCCATGCCAATTTCCTGTTTGCGTAAAACGCCGTTTTACTCCGCCAAATTCTGCTAAGCCTCTTTTTATAGCTTCATTTGAAATGCCAAGTTCATGCGCAATAGCAATCGCCGCCGTTGCATTGGCAACATTATGCTGCCCTGCCATGGGCAAAAGCAAATTTTTTAACTCAATCTTTCTTCCTGTTTTGCGTGAGCGAACAAGAACATCAAAATGCGTTTTTTGACCATCCATCGAAAGATTAAGAAAACGAACATCCGCTTGTGGATTTTTACCATAAGTGATCACCCAACGATCATCAATACGGCCCGCCAATGACTGAACCTCTGGATGATCAAGACACAAAACAGCAAAACCATAAAAAGGAACATTTTCTACGAATTGCCGAAAAGCCTCACGCACAGCATCAAAACTTCCATAATGATCCAAATGCTCAGCGTCAATATTAGTAATAACAGCAATATCAGCAGGCAGCTTTAAAAATGTACCATCACTTTCATCAGCTTCAACAATCATCCAATCGCCATCTCCTGTACGAGAATTCGTACCATAAGCATTAATAATACCGCCATTAATCACCACTGGATCAAAATGACCAGCATCAAGAAGGGCTGCGACCATTGATGTGGTTGTTGTTTTACCATGTGTACCACCCACTGCAATTGCACGCCGAAACCGCATCAGCTCCGCCAGCATTTCTGCACGTCTGACAAGCGGCAAATGTCTTTCCTTTGCAGCAATATACTCAGGATTTGTTTTTTTAACGGCAGTAGAAAAAACAACAACCTCTGCATTCCCTAAGTTTTCAGCACAATGACCTATATGAACGTTAATTCCTTTTTTCCGTAAACGTTCAACATTTGCACTTTCAACTTGATCTGACCCTTGAACTTTATAGCCAAGATTATAAAAAACCTCCGCAATTCCACTCATACCGATCCCCCCGATTCCGATAAAATGGATAACGCCTATATCAAGTGGCATTTTCATTAAAAAGCTCCTCTTTTATATCTGACAACAATCGCCCTGCAATTAAGGATTCAGCCATATCAGCAAGGCAACGGGTTGCATGAGGTTGCCCAACTTTTTTTGCAGCAAGCGCTTGTTTTTCTAATAAATGGGGCGCACAACAAGCGTGCATTAAAAGAGAAGAAAGCTTTTGTGCATTTAAATCTTTTTCTGATACAATTTGCGCACCACCTACACGAGCAAGCAGAGCTGCATTGGCAGCCTGATCATGATCTAAAGCATGGGGATAGGGAACAAGCAAAGCAGGTCTACCAATCACCGCTATCTCACAAACGGATGAAGCCCCAGCGCGCGACAAAATAAAATGAGCATGTGCCATACGTTCAGCCATATCATCAAAGAAAGGAGCAACCTCTGCTTGTACGCCCATATCACGATAGATTTTGATCAACCCTCCTGCTTCACCGCGAACTTGCTGTACAATTCGCAAGCGTTTACGGTTCTTATCATCGAGTAACGCAATGGCTTCTGGAACAATATGTGAAAAAGCAGAAGCCCCTTGGCTACCACCAAAAATCAAAAAATTAAATGGCGTTTCCCCCTCTGAAGAATGATAAGGAATTTCGGCCGCCTTCAGCACAGCCTCACGGACAGGATTCCCCGTTAAAAGCATTTTATGGGCATAAGCGCCATTTGGCGACAACAAACCACCAGCGATTGCACGCACAAAAATTGCCAACATCCGATTGGCACGCCCCATAACAGCATTTTGTTCATGAATAAATGTCACACGCTTTGTTAAAGCCGCAATAAAAAGAGGAGGAAAGCTCGGATATCCCCCAAATCCTCCAACAAGAACAGGACGTAATTTATAAAACAACGCCAACGATTGCCCCATTCCCCTTAGTAAAGACCAAAACGTCTTTATCAGAGCAAAAGGATGGCGGCGTATAAATGTTGCCGATGAAACGATATGTGTATGCTCTTCATCAAAGCACCGAACAAAAGGGCGTGCTCTTTCATCTGTTATTAAATGAACATCATATCCACGCTCCCTTAATTCAACACCAAGGGACTCAGCAGGAAAAAGATGTCCACCTGTACCACCAGCCACCAAAACAATAACTTTTTTATCATTCATAAGGCGTATCCAAGACAGAAGAGGAAGAAAAAGCTGAAAGGCGTGCTTCTGGCCAACGACGTGTTAAACTGAGCAAAATGCCCATTGAAAACGCAATCGCCACCATCGAAGAACCACCATAAGAAATAAAAGGCAATGTCATGCCTTTTGGAGGAATTAAGTGAAGATTAACGGCCATATTAATAGCTGATTGAAAGCCAATCATCATTGCTATGCCAGTAATACCAAGACGTATAAAGCAATCACGTGTATTCATTGCTATATACAATGAACGCATAACGATAAAACCAAAAAGCATCATAATTAATAAACAAAGAATAATACCATATTCTTCAGCAGCAACGGAAAATACAAAATCTGTATGGCTATCAGGAATAATACGTTTTACTGTTCCCTCCCCAGGACCTTGCCCAAACCAACCACCATTCAAAATAGCCTCACGTCCAACATCTACTTGAAAGGTATCTCCTTCACCTGTCAAAAAACCATTGATACGCTCACGCACATGATACAGAAAAAGATAAGCTAAAACAATTCCTCCAGCACCTAAAATGAGAAAGAGAAAAATAACGGCTAGAGGCACACCAGCAATAAAAAACAAACCACCCCATGTTGCACTTATTAAAAGTGTTTGTCCAATATCAGGCTGCAAAACCAGAAGCACACAACAAATGCCATAAAGTACAATCGCTAACGTATAACCTAGAATTCCCCTCCTGCGTATCTGTTCCGAAAAAAGCCAAGCGGACATAACCACAAAAGCTGGCTTCATAAACTCTGAAGCCTGTACAGAAAAACCAAAGAGCACAATCCACCGCCGTGCTCCCTTTAATTCTGGACCCCAAAATAAGGTTGCAACCATAAGAGCAAGCGTTACAATAAGCAAAAGAGCACATAAACGACGAATATTAGGAATTGAAAAAAAAGAAATGGTCACCATCGTAAAAAATGCTGAAATGCTGAAAATGATATGCCACCGAACAAAATAAAAACTATCAGCAATTCCGATTTTTTTTGCAATCGTGGGGCTGGCAGCAAAAGACAACATAATGCCAATCCCCATTAAAATTAAACAAGCTGCAAAGACAGAGCGGTCAATCGTCCACCACCAATTAGCAATTGGGTCTCTATCTGCACGCGTAACCATGATATCCGCCTTATCCGTTTTATAAATTGTTTCAAAGTGATATGGTTCCCCGCCTGTTTAACAAACACTTTAAAAACTAAATTACACAAAAAAAGATTCTGGAGTCTTAACGCAAAAATATTTTTTTATAACTGATGCTTTTTATTGTAACTGCATCACAAAAGAGACAAATGCTTCGCCCCGTTCTTCATAATTTTTAAATTGGTCATAACTTGCACAAGCAGGTGACAAAAGAACCGTCACCTCTTTTGCCTTACAACCTATTGCGTCAACAGCTGCTTCACGCACCGCATTTTTCAAAGTTAAGCTCATAGAAAAGGGAAAAGCAGATCCAATAATGCGAGCAAATTCTTCCGCCGCACTCCCAATCAAATAGGCTTTACGAATTTTAGGAAAAAATTCTCTAAGAGACTCTATTCCTCCCTTTTTCGCCTGTCCCCCAACAATCCAAAAAATATCATTAAAGGTGGAAAGAGCAGGAGCTGTTGCATCTGCATTAGTCGCCTTGCTATCATTGATAAACAAAACCGCCCCCATTTTACGCACCTGCTGCATACGATGATCCAACCCTTTATAACTTGCTAAATGCTTTTTTATAGAGGGATCTGTTATTTTTAAAGCCTGCAATGTTGCCAATGCCATAAGAGCATTTTGCGCATTATGACTCCCACGTAACACCGCCATAGGAGCAAGATCTGCAAGCATATGACGCTGTCCTTGACGAACAGAAAAAAGCTTGGTTCCATCTGCATAAAAACCATTTTCAACAAAATGATTCTTGGAAATTGCCTCAATTTGCTTCCCATCATGAAGTAACTGTTGATATAAAACCTGACAAGCTGCATCATCAACTGAAATAAAAGCCTGAGAAGCCTGAGCAATCAGATGCCTTTTGGTTTGCACATAACAGGCAAAACTTCCATGTCGATCAATATGATCAGATGTCAAATTCAATAAAAGTCCAATGGTTGGCTGAAGAGAGGGAGTAAGATCAATTTGAAATGATGAACATTCAATCACATAAATACGTTTTTTAACAAATGGCTTAAGCGTCAATATTGCCTTTCCAATATTTCCCCCCATCTGCACATCATAGCCCATTTTTTCCAATAAATGCGTAAGCAAAGCCGTTGTTGTCGACTTTCCATTCGTCCCCGTAATCGCAATAAACGGAACATCTTGGTCACAAAAACCATAATGCTGTAAAAAATCATGGCGTGCACGAACAAACAATTCAATATCACCAATAATTTCTATATTTTTTTTTCGTGCCTTTTCAACAACCCAATGCGGTTGAGGATAATTTAAAGGAACTCCAGGAGCGAGAACCAATGCAACAAATTCTGACCAGTCCTCATCGTGGAGATCTCTTGTTGGAATATTTTGCCGACAAGCCATCTGCACGCTTGAAGGACTATCATCCCACGCCACCACTTCTGCACCACCACACATTAATGCTTGTGCCGTTGCTAGTCCAGACTGCCCCAATCCAAACAGAGCAACTTTTTGACCTTTATAACACGTAACAGAAATCACATTCTCACCGCAATTTAAGTGTTGAAAGACCTATGAGAGCGAGAACAATCGAAATAATCCAAAAGCGTATCACCACTTGGCTTTCAGTCCAACCTTTTTTCTCAAAATGATGATGTATCGGTGCCATAAGAAACACGCGTTTTCTTGTTAATTTGAAATAACCAACCTGAATAACGACCGAAAAAGCTTCCACAACAAAAAGTCCACCAATAAGAACCAAAACAATTTCGTGCTTCGTAGCAACCGCAACAGTCCCTAAGAGTCCTCCAAGAGCCAACGATCCAGTATCTCCCATAAAAATAGCTGCAGGTGGTGCATTAAACCATAAAAATCCAAGCCCTGCCCCAACAACAGCTCCCAATAAAACAGCCAATTCACCTGTTCCCGATACATAATGGATTTGGAGATAATCAGCAAAATTCATATTACCAGAAAGATAAGCAATCAGAGCAAAAGATAAGGCTGCAACCATCACAGGAACAATAGCAAGCCCATCGAGTCCATCCGTCAAATTAACCGCATTACCCGTCGCGACAATGACGAAAGCAGAAAAAGGAATAAAAAACCAGCCCAAATTGATAAGATAATCTTTCAAAAAAGGCAAAGCTAATCCAGATGAGCCAATTTGCAGAATGGCAAAAGCAGCAATCGCCGCAACACAAAACTCCAAGCTTAACCGTGCTTTCCCAGAAAATCCTTTGTCTGTTTGTTTTGTGACCTTAAGATAATCATCATAAAACCCAATTACCCCAAAAGAAAGCATAACCAATAGCGATACCCAAAAGTAAATATTCGATAAATTACCCCATAAAAATGCCGATACCACAATGCCGATTAAAATCATTAATCCACCCATTGTAGGTGTTCCAGCCTTTTTAAAATGTGTTTGAGGTCCATTAGCACGAATCGGTTGCCCCTTACCTTGCCGCAATTTAAGAGAAGCAATGATGCTAGGTCCAAACAAAAAGACGATAAGCCCCGAAGTAAGCATAGCTGCTATCGTGCGAAAAGTAATATAACGAAAAACATTTACACCCGGAAGCCAATCACTAAACGAAGAAAAAAACAGCATCATGGAACAAAAAACCTCTTAAAACTATGAAGAAACTGCTTTATAGCGATCAAGCAATGCAGTCACAATATTTGATGAACAAAGGCTATTGGATGATTTAATCATAAGTAGGTCGCCAGGAGAAATTTCTGCTAAAAGAAGCGGTAAAATTTTCTCAATATTTTCAGCATAATGAACCTTAACACCAGCAGACAAATCACTGACTAAAGATTTCATCGCCTCACCAAATAGAAAAACCGGATTAGCACCGGAAAGACGTATTGGTTTTATTAAATCACGATGAAGCTTTTCACTATACTCCCCTAACTCTAGCATATCCCCTAAAATAGCAATTCGCCGCCCCCCTTTTCCTACAGGTCCTGTAGCAAGAAGCTCAAGTGCAGCACGCATAGAAGCAGGATTTGCATTATAGCTTTCATCAATGAGATAAAATTCACCCCCATTTGATAAAGACAGTCGATAACGAACACCTCGCCCCTTTTGAGAAGAAAAATGGCGAAAAGAAAGAAAAACAGGCTCTAACTCAACCCCCATAGCATCACAAGCAGCAATAACCCCTAAACTATTTTGCACAATATGGCGTCCCGGAGCCCCAATTTGAACCTCCTTATCCCGCCCCCCAATACGCACAATCATAGAAGAACTATCGGTTAGAAGACGTATATCTCGCGCTTGATAATCAGCATCTTTAGTCCCACCAAAGCTTAAGATCTTCTTTACACCGCATTTCTTTGCTTTTTGAACGAGATAAGAAAAAAAATCACTATCCGCATTTAAAATGGCAATGCCTTCTTCATCCAATCCTTCAAAAATTTCAGCTTTTGCCTTTGCTATTTCTTCAAGATCTTTGAAAAATCCCATATGTCCTGCACAAATATGCGTAATGAGAGCAATATGCGGACAAACCAGCTTGACCAGAGGGCGAATTTCATCTCTATGATTCATGCCAATTTCAAAGATACCATAATCACTCTCCATAGGCATCCGCGCTAAAGTGAGTGGAACCCCCCAGCAATTGTTTAAAGAAGCGAGATTCGCATGAACATTCCCAGCCGTTGCAAGTGCTTGTTTCAAAGCTTCTTTTGTCGTCGTTTTTCCCACCGATCCTGTTATCGCGATAATCTTAGCTCTTGAACGTTTGCGTGCAGCTTGTGCAAGTTGTTCTAAGGCTTGCAAAACATCAGGAACGACAATGAGTGGAGCCAATATCTTTTTCATATCCCTCAAACGGTGTTCCGCAACGATAAGAACGCCTGCACCTCGTTCATAAGCTTGCGCAGCAAAATCATGACCATCAAGATGGTGCCCTTTAATGCAGAAAAAAACATCCCCTTCCGCAAGAGTACGACTATCAATGGAAACCCCAGAAAAAGTTTCTGGCAAGCTTCCCATTACAACACCATTAACTGCAGCAACAAGTGCTTGCTTATCCCATAAAGCTGTCATTTCTTTCGGTCCTCTAAAGCTTCTATCGCTTTCAGACGATCTGAAAAAGGATAAGTTGTCTGCCCTATAATTTGGCCATCCTCATGACCTTTTCCAGCAATGATGAGTGTATCACCAGCTTTCAAAAGCTCCACCGCGTAAGAAATAGCTTCACCACGATCTGCTATCTCTATTGCTGTTGGCACCGCCTGTAAAATATCTTTACGTATTTTTTCTGGCATTTCTGTTCGAGGATTATCATCTGTTACAATAACAATGTCCGCTTTATCTGCCGCAATTTTTCCCATCAAAGGTCTTTTTCCTTGATCACGATCTCCTCCACAACCAAAAACAACGATCAAGCGTCCTTGCGTAAAGGGACGAACAGAAAGCAAAACCTGCTCCAAAGCTTCTGGTTTATGAGCATAATCAATATAAACAAGCGCATTATTTTCTGTCTTTCCCACAAACTCTAACCGCCCAGGAGCCCCCTGCAAAGTTTCAAGCGCAGGAAAAACCTTACGAGGTGAAACGCCCGTTGCAATGGCTAACCCCGCTGCCATAAGCGCATTAGCTACCTGAAAATCTCCAGCTAAAGGCAAATCAAATGTATAAATATTGTTTTCCACACGACACTCAATACACTGTTTGGAGCGTTGATGTTCGACACGATTAATCGTGATAAATTGCCCCTTACGTCCAATTGTCAAGACACGGCGGCGGGCTTGTGTAACAACATCAATAACCTTTTGTGAATAAACATCATCAGCAAAAATCAAAGCAGGAGCAGATACAGGCAAAAGTGTATCAAACAACCTCATTTTAGCCCGCAAATAATCCTCTACCCCCGTGTGATAATCCATGTGATCTCGCCCTAAATTAGTAAAGGCACCAGCCGTTAAACGGACTCCATCAAGTCGTCCTTGATCAAGCCCATGCGAAGAAGCTTCAAGAGCGGCATGCGTCACACCTTCATGAGAAATTTCACAAAGAAGACGGTGCAAGACGACCGGATCAGGTGTTGTGAGAGAACCATAAACATTCCGTTTAGGAGAAACAACACCAACCGTTCCTATACTCGCTGCACAAAATCCAACATGAGTCCAAATTTGCCGAAGAAAAGAGACAACAGATGTTTTACCACTTGTACCAGTCACAGCAACAACTGTTTCCGGCTGAGAACCGTAAAAACGTGCAGCTGCCAACGCTAAACTATGACGAACATTAGAAACACGTAAAATGGGAACAGATAAATCCTCAAGAACAGCATGACAGTCTGTAACGATTGCTCGTGCGCCACGCTTTATCGCGTCATCTATATAGTGTCTTCCATCACTTTTTTTCCCTTGAACAGCAACAAAAACATAGCCCGGCAAAACTTGCCGAGAATCCACACTTATTCCTGTTATTGCTATTGAAGAAAGACTTTCATCTTCAACACATTCTGTAAAAACTGTTCCCAACAACATGATAACGCACCTTTATATTTATTTTACCGTTGTTTAACGAAACTTGAATTGCTCTTTTTACTTAAAAGAGACTCATATTCTTTTTTAAAATCGGGTTTTACACCAAGAAAACTAGCTGTGCGACGAACAATATTAGCAAGCATTGGTCCAGCATTCATCGCCGCTGTTGATGAACGCTGTCCCTCTGCAGGCTTTGGTTCATCGATAATTGTTAAAACAACATAAGCAGGATCATCAATAGGAAAAGCAGCAAGAAAACTATTGAAATTTTTTGTTTTAGAATATTTTCCATTTTCAACTTTCTCAGCTGTTCCTGTCTTACCACCTACACGATAACCTTCTACTTTTGCATTACGTCCAGACCCAATCTCACTATTTAATTGATAAAGGTAACGCATATTTTGACTTGTTTTAGCATGCAAAACCCGTTTTGCATGGTGCAAAGTTTGTTCTTTTGTCCGTTTTAAAAATGTCGGAGCAATTAACCAACCACCATTCATTAAAGCAGCAGCCCCAACAGCTGTTTGCAAGGGAGTTGTTGCCATACCATGCCCAAAAGCAATCGTCATAGATTGGATATCCTTCCAATGATGTGGCACAATAGGATGAGCAACTTCAGGCAACTCTGTTACGAGTCGATCCAGTAGCCCAAGTTTTTGCAAAAAATCACGATGTTTATCAATCCCTATCGCTAATGCTTCTTTAGCAGAACCAATATTGGAAGAATAAACAAAAACCTCCCATAACGTTAAGGGACGATTTTTTCCGTGAAAATCATGAATAATATATCCACTACTTGCTTTTATGGGCTTTGAAGCATCAATAATACTGTTTAAATGAAAAATATTGGAATCAAGTGCCATGGCAGTCGTAAAACTTTTAATAATCGATCCCATTTCAAATGTTCCGGCCGTCATCCGATTGAGACGATCACTTTTTAAAGCTTCAATAGGATTTCCAGGATCAAAATCTGGTAGAGATGCCAACGCCAAAACTTCCCCCGTATGTATATTTAAAATAACAGCTCCTGCAGCAATTGCCTTATAACGCTTCATAGCCTGAATAAGTTCATCATGGACAATTGCCTGAAGTCGCACATCGATCGAAAGCTGAACTTGTTTTAATGATTCTTCCATGGCAAGACCAGCAGCACGCAGAGCACTCAAACCCGCATCATCAATATATTTTTCCATACCTGCAATACCTTGATTATCAACATTCACCATGCCGAGAATATGGGAAGTTACAGGTCCATCGGGATAAAAACGACGAATTTCAGTCCGAAAACCAATTCCTGGAATACCAAGGGCCATAATTTGTGTCTTCTGCATTGGTGTTAACCCACGCTGTATCCAAGAAAAACCAGTTTTTCTTTTTAAGCGCTTATAGGTTTCCTGCCAATTAAGATCAGGCAAAACTGTTGAGAGCAATTCAATGGTTTCATCCACATCAATAATACGTCGTGGCTCAGCAAAAAGTGAATAAGTTTTAATATCTGTTGCCAATAAACGACCATTACGATCAACAATATCAGGCCGCGCCGTCAGTTGAAGAACTCCTGGCCCCTTTGCTTCTTCAATCTGTCCACCTTCCAACCCATAAGAAATAAGGCAAGCCCCCATGATGCCATATAAAACTAAAAAGCAGAACAACGAAAAAAGCAAACGTGGACGACTAGAATAGGGACGACGAACAGAAACATTATGATTATTCAACGAATTCTTAAAGTGCTTTTTCTTCTGTAAGAATAAAAAAGTCGACTTCATCACTGCACGCCTTTTTGGACAACACCATTCATCTGAGAATCCCGACGATTTGCCAAAATATCTTGATTATCTTCCAAGATATTTTGTTTAATCAATTCTTCAATTGGATCATGTACCCGTACCGGAATGTCTTTAAATTCTACGATTTGACGCGGCTGTATAACTTCTAATCCAAGTTCTTTTTGATAACGTTTCGCAAGTTTTTGCATGCGCGAAGGCTTGATCATCACAGCCCACTCAGCATGAAGCAAACTCACCGTATTTTTTGCTGCAGCAATTTCATGCTCAAGATGAAGAACTTCATTCATTCGTTTTTGAACATCATATTTTACCTTATAAGTAAGACCTGCCATACAAATCATAATCATCACTAAAATCATATCAAATGTACGAAAAACTGTCATTTCTTGCCGCCTTCAAAACTGGCAATCTCTGCTAAACTAAATAATTTCATATCTTCTGTAAGAGCCTCTGCTTCAGTCCGTACACCAATACGCAACCGCGCAGAACGTGAACGAGGATTTTTCTGTAACTCCTCTTTAGTTGCCGTGATCCCACCTCTAAACAAAGGAAAAAATGTTGCTGGAGCAGCCTTTATTTCTGGCAGATAGCGTGATCTCATACGTTCTCCAGAACGAGTCGAAAAAAATCTTTTGACCATACGATCTTCAAGAGAATGAAAACTGACAACCCCCAAACGGCCTCCAGCTTTTAAAACGCGTTCAGCAGCAAATAAACCACGCGCCAATTCACCAATTTCATCATTAACATAGATACGAAGAGCCTGAAATACACGTGTTGCAGGATGAATACGATCTCCCGGTTTACGTCCTATCAACGTTTCGATAGCATACGCCAAATCACCCGTACGCAAAAAAGGCTGAACAACACGACGCGTTTCAATCATCCGTGCAATTCGTCCCGCATAACGCTCTTCTCCTAATACCTTAAAAATACGTGCCAAATCTCTTGCTTTTAAATGATTGACAACATCGCTAGCTGTAAAACCAGTCTGAGCCATTCGCATGTCCAATGGCCCATCTTTTTGAAAAGAAAAACCTCTTTCTGCTTCATCAAGCTGCATTGAAGAGACACCAATATCCAAAATAACTGCATCCACCTTCTCTTCAACGACACGATCAAGCTGTGAAAACGCCATATGGACCAAACGAAGGCGTGGAAAAAATTCTTCAACAAGCAATTGTCCTGCACTGATAGCATGAGGATCACGATCAAGAGCAATCACCTGTGCCCCTGCCTTTAACAAAGCGCGCGTGTAACCACCAGCACCAAAGGTGCCATCAATCACTTTTGCTCCAACCAATGGCATAAGCCCAGCCAAAACTGGCTGTAACAACACTGGAATATGGCGTTCAGCTCTTTGATCCTGCTTTATCAAAATAATCCGTCTTGAAGTTATGCTGTCTTAAATCAACAGCTCTCTCATGGCAACTGATCTTAGAATAACCTGGCCTTCAACTTTCACATTAATCACAATGAACGAAAAAACTAAAGTTATCCTAAAACAGATCCTAACGCATTATACTTAAAGAAATGTTATAATTTTTTAAAACACTCTTTGCTCAAGTGTCCATTTCAAACACATAGACTCCATAAAAGACCATATATAATTGATCTTATAAAATATCGCGTATCATCATGAAATATCAGTCGGCCTATAAGCCGGGTTCTGTAGAGTAAAGCTTACACTTTACATGGCAACCATTCATCTGGGACGGATGTTACCATCCGCCTCGTGCAACCTACCCGAATGACTCGCCCGGAAATCGGCTGCAAATTAAATTTTGCACGTCATTTCTATTTGGTCTTGCTCCCGGTGGGGTTTACCTTGCCACATTCATTACTGAATGCGCGGTGGGCTCTTACTCCACCCTTTCACCCTTACCTATAAAAATAGGCGGTTTACTTTCTGTGGCACTTTCCCTAGGGTCACCCCCGCCGGGTGTTACCCGGCACCGTCTTTCCATGGAGCCCGGACTTTCCTCACCTGCCGCCTTTCAGCATTGGACAAGCGCGGCTGCCCAGCCGACTGACATACTGTTTATAAAACATTTTTTGCTCCGTGAAAATAGCATCTTAAAATATTTTATGACAAACCTCTCTCAACAGATGTTTTTATTTTAATGAAGCCAGATAAGTCTTTACTTTTGCGCAATATTTCGCTGAAATGGAATTCATTTTTTTTGCAGCATGACCTGCGTTATATTTAAGGATTGTACCACACGTACTTCCACCACTGAGTTTATAGGCCCGTGCCAAATAACGCATACCATATTCAAGATTGGTCGCAGGATCGTACAAATCCTGTACAGAACCACTAAAGCCCAACCCTCGTGCCGTAGAGGGTTTAATTTGCATCAAACCTATTTCGCCAGCAGCCCCCTTTATACCTGCCTTATAATTACTTTCAACTTTTACAACAGCATGTGCTAAATTAACCGGAATATTATACTTATTTGCAAATTTCTGAATAAGAAACTCATAAGGACGATTAGAAATCTGAGAAGCAACACTCCCTAAGCCTTCTTTTGCTTCTGCAACATTTAAAACACTATGAGCCCAACTTATATCAAATACAAAAAATACAGCACACGCTGTATTTAACAAAATTTTCAAAAATTGCATTTTCTTTCTCTCACTCAAAAATTCTCAAATTCTAACCGCAAATAATTTTCGAATGCATTGTACAAAAAAAGAAAGCAAAAGAACGGCTTGAAAAGGGAAATATTAAGACAATTTCAAGATAAAGTTCTGTATAAAAAGAAAAACTCTTTATACAAAAATTATAGACTTCTCTATATCATCAAATAAAAAAATTAAAAGCCTATAATTAAACTTATATCATATTAACTAAAATGATATATTCTATCAAGTTCTGCTATATCTATTGTATCAATCAATTTTTATATTACAAAATAGCACTTTAAAAAGATATGATATTTTTTTATATACGATGATTAAATTTTTTATTGATATCAATCCCACAAAGCAATAGAGACGAGATCATCTTTACCAAAGATCCTCGATATCGCAAAAGTTTCACAAAAATAAAACCCGTTATTGATGCTTCTTTCTAACCAATAAACACGCGCAGCATTCTTTATGCCCCCAATAAACCATTGACTAAAATCAACCCCTACCTCCATCACTGTGCATAAGGAGTCCATAGATATACAAAAACCATCATACGCTATTTACCAATTCAAAATATTGCAACAGACTTTTAGCTCTCAAGATATCTCAAAGAAGCTTTTTAATTCCTTTTTAAAAGAGTTTTTATCCACACAAGCCTCCCACTTGTGGTATACAAGAAACTGATTTTGATTTTTTCACCATGGATAAATTTAAAATGAGAGGATTTTATAATTCTTAAGATTCTCATTCAATATAAAATGATAAATTATCATTATAAAACAATATACTAAAAAAGTTATATCCGTTTTTTTCCTACAACAAAGCTTAACAATTACTTGTGTCTATTTTTTTGAAAAATGTTAGAAAGCTCAATACCCCCAAAGCCTTTTTAAATAAAAATAGACCTCTCATCTTCATTCAAATATTTTTTCTTTGTCACAGACTATCATCTTATCAGCCTTACACCTCATTTTCAGAAATCATACAAGTGGATAAATATCCTAAAATCCGTAGAATAAAAAAGCTTAAATCCTTTAAAATTTTTTATTTTCTCATATCAAATAAAAAAAATAACCGGCATATAAAATGCGGTTAACGTGTTTTATTATAGTCAATACTGCTTTTGTCATTGTAGCGATTGATAATGCAATTAACTTGGACCAATACCCTTGATAGACTTTCTATCACTCCTGTAATGATTGCAACATTACCCTTATACTCCAATTGCTTACCTTTTGAGAGATAAATTTTGTTAATACCTTACAAATTGATTATCTCCTCGCACTTTTCAAGACTTCACGAAAAGCTCTTGCTCCTTAAAATAAAACCCAAAAGCGCGATTAAAAAAATAGCTAAAAATAAGCATTAGCAATGGAAGGACGAGAAATCGCTTTCGAGAGAGCCATAGCAACAGTTTCACCAGATTTTTGAGCCTGTTCACGACTCTGCCCACTTTTAGAAGCAAGCGCAATTACATCACGACGCAGCTGCGCAATAAACAACTCTTGCTGTTGAGGGGTCATTTTAGAAAGATGCTTGATGATATCTGGAAAAGATACGGATAATCTCTCTAATAACTCCTCCTCTGTTACATCAAGCTGCTGAGAAGACAAAGAAGAGTGACCGGGAAAAAACTGATAAACAACACCACTTTGAAAAGCAAAAAAGACAGCGCCAAAAATAAAAAACACAAATAAAATAAAAATAATACGATGCGAAAAAGATTCCATTATCTCTTACCTAAAGATCACAGAATACAAACATAGCTTCCCTTTACGATTTCCCTTATAGCATTCAACAATGCCTCAATAAAGAAAAATCAAATTATTCAAAATAAATACGCTAACACTATCCGCCTAACAAGACATCCCCCTCTACATATTTACGTACTATAGGCGAAACAATAACAGATCTTACACTTCCCCCCTATAAAACCTTACACATCCCCTAAAACAATTATAAAAAGCCTGACTGAGGAAATCCTCAGTCAGGCCAGACAATCTAGGGGATCCACGCGGGGGGGGGGGAGGAGGTTCCCCGATTGTCCTCTTACATCAACCACTAAGATAGCCGATGCAATATTCTTGCTATGGAATAAAATTCTTTAAACAACAAGAAATTCTTATCATCTTCTACGCAAAAAAACATAAAAGAATTATAAATTATTTAAAAATGTTTAAATTTAGGCAAAAAAAGTTCAAAATGACCCAATTTGAAGCAATTTTATTTCAAGAAGCATCAATTAGAATCTACGATCATTATAACTTTTAAATAGTTTCTTTCATAACTCTGATGATCATATTAAAAAACAGTAATTTCTACGTATCCACCCTATAAAAATTAAACTATGTAAAAGTAGAATCGCTTTTCCAACAGCAATCACCACAAAAAGAAAAACGTAGATTTTTAAAATCTTACACAAATAACCGTAAAAAATGGAAAACATCTTCTTGCAAGAAAGCTATGAATTATTCATATAAAACAATAAATTAGAGAAATAAAATCTTATCTATATTTATAAAAAATTTCTGTAAATGATCATTAAAATATTGTTACATCCTTCATGTAACAATCAATGAGGAACTTAAACAGCTTAATCTTATGAGAAAATGAGAACTCTGAAGGTATTTGTTTCGAATCACGCCCCATCGTCATTCCAAGTAACGATAAACCATTTTACAATAACCAACAGTCTCTAACTCATTTTAACATAACAAACCGAAATCAACGCAGACATTTTCTCTTAATCTCTATCATTTAAATGATCCCGTAAAGTAATACACACAGTAGTTTCTATGCTCAAAAATTTTTATAGTCTGTTCTTCTAACGTAAACAATTCATTGATTTACAATCAGAACTCATCATTTTACAATTTACATGAGAGATCTCAAGAACGTAAGGTTCCCTTATTTTCAATCTTCGTCTATTGAATTAATGAATAGCCATACTATCGCACATCACAAACAAGAAGAAGCATATGGATAAAAAACATAAAACGATGATGCCTACTTACAACTTTTACTTAAACTAAAGACGATGGTGCCCTATCAATTTTACGCTATACCCACGGACTGCGTCATAAGATGAGCGGCAAACATAAAAAGAAAGAAAATACTTTTGGCAAAAACAATGGACTTATTTAATAACCTTCATAACTTCTCATGATAAAGAGATACGAAACTTTAGTGTAATATCACGCTTTTTTTCCTACTTTCAGCCACAAACTATCCCTAGATCATCGCCGATCTTATTTTATGAATATAATGCATTGTCTTACCCTTTTACTTTTTCGTCTTTTTAGAGCATCTTTTTGCACCCCTCACTAAAAGTTCCAAGGTACTCCTTATCTAAAAACCTGTTTTAAAGAGACATTTTAAGATCTATTGGGCACCACCATCTTTGACATTTATAAAGGTATGAGCCTTCACTATATTATATTGTGCGGCATTATATCATATTGCAGCCGCTCTCACATTTAGAAAATGTATGAAAGATGTATTTTCTTTTACAAACGGTATCATTAAGATAAATACCTTCTTTTGTAGCAGACAAACAGACTCTTTCGGATTCTGAAACAGGAAATTTGAAATGAGACAACATTCCTGTATTCAAACCTCTTATTGAGTTTAAAAAAATCAATGATCTTTTAAAATCAATATATTGGCTAATAAAATATAATATCAGGACACCTTAAATAATGATCCTCATAGGCTTAACTCTATAGAAGGTGTTTCATTATACAGCCTACACGCCGCTATAAAACACCAATACTCCCATATAAAAACATAATACAAATGTAAAAAACAATAGCTTATCAATGATTGAATAAAGTTTTATCTCTACGCTATTCCTTGAGAAAAATCAGAGAATAAAGTGCGTTAACAAACGCGATTTATGCAAAATCTACTTGTTTATCTTTGATATCGTCAACTAATAAACGCGGATCACGAGCAAGCCAAAGTGTAACCATGCCCTCCTTACTATTTTCATTTTGTATAGGAGTAAGACAAACTGTTTGCTCTAGCATAAGTCCGGCATTTTTTAGCCACTTTTCTATTTGTAAAGTCGAAAATCCAAGACGCATATGTGCTTGATCAAAATGTGAAGAATCAGCTTTATGATAACCCAAATCCACAATCAATAAACGCCCATAGGGACGCAAAACACTTGATATCTCATGAAGAAACATTTCAGGATTTTCAAGAAAATGTAAAACCCAATGAAGAATAACTAAATCAAAAGTTGTATCTCCAACAGACAAGTGAAAAACATCGCTATCAAGCACAACTTCAACCGCATGCGTATAAAGATTAGAAAACAATTTTAAGATAGAGTCTCCACCTCTTCCAATATTCAGCATCATCTGAAATGGTTTATCGCCAATGATTTCAAGTAAAGAGTTTTCTACACCACGATCTGCCATACAGGATGACCGTAATACATCCCGTTGCAACGCATTTTGTAAGAAATGCTTCTTCCTCCTTTTTTGACGCTGCTTTTTAACATCCTTCAAACGTTCTAAATCATGCGCTAACAACACATCATTCTTTGGTAAAGACGAAAGAATACCCATCACAATGTCTTTACCCCCAAAATCATGACAAAGCTTAAAATAAAGGCTATCCCCCTTCTGATAACGCTCAATCAATTGTGCTTCGTACAATAAACGTAAATATCGTGATATACATGCTTGCGACTGATCAAGAATAAAAATAAAATCAGGGATTGTTAAATCTTCATGACGCAAGAGCGTAAGAACACGTAAATGGCTTACTTCTGCAACCGCTTTCAGCAGCTCAATTATTGCATCTAAACTTGTACTTTTTTTCATAATTATCCCCTAAACATTCCTATAAACATTTGTTTATAGGAAAAAAAGTCAAGCATACAACGCATATTCTCATCTATTTTGTGCTCTCTATTTTATCATACTATGAAAAAAATAGGCTCATGTAAAAAACGAACAGATCTTATCCATCTGTTTCTCGTTATAATGATAATACATTGATTTATAATAATAATTCATTCATTTTAACTTGAATAAAAAACCAGAACACCATAAATTTTTCTCATTTCAAATCTATTTATGATAAATCAATCCAAATCATTCTCTTACAGCACATAAACGGAGGGAACATATAGATAAAAATACCTTTTATGCCCACCTCAAAACAAGAACTGCATACCATTGAGAAAAAATAAATAATATGATAGTGTCAGCTTGCATCTTTATTAAGTAAAGACGATAATGCTCAATGACCAGAGCATTTGTAGAAGTAATACTATACTCTTCATCTCCTCCTTTTCATTGCAATTTTACAAGCAATAACCGGTTATATATCATGAGTAGAATAACCCTATTTAGGTCATAATTTCATAAGATGTCTCTTACTTTTTTCAATGAATAAAAACTTCCACAGAGCACACACACACTTTATTTATGAAATAACAAACACAATAAAATACACTATTATTCCAACAAAGTTGCGATAAAATAAAAATTCTAGCGTGTAAGAGGTTTATAATTTGCATGCTTAGGATTAAGAGATTCCGCCCCAAGACGACGAACTTTATCAGCCTCATATTCAGCAAAATTACCTTCAAACCATTCTACATGACCATCACCTTCAAAGGCTAAAATATGTGTTGCCAATCGATCAAGAAACATACGATCATGCGATATGATAACTGCACAACCAGCGAAATTTTCCAATGCATCTTCCAATGCACCCAATGTTTCAGTGTCAAGATCATTTGTCGGTTCATCAAGAAGAAGCACATTCCCCCCCTCTTTTAGAAGTTTCGCCAAATGTACGCGATTGCGCTGCCCTCCTGATAAATTTGCCACCTTCTGCTGCTGATCTGCCCCCTTGAAATTAAAAGCCCCGCAATAAGCGCGGCTATTCATCTCATATTTGCCTAATTTAATAATGTCATTTCCACCAGAAATTTCCTCCCAAACAGTTTTATCCCCCACCAAGGAATCGCGACTCTGATCCACATAACTCATGTGAACTGTTTCACCGATACGTATCTGACCTGAATCGGGATTTTCCTGTCCCGTTAACATTTTAAACAAGGTCGACTTTCCCATACCATTGGCACCAATAACGCCGACAATGCCGCCAGCAGGAAGTTTAAAAGAAAGAGAATCAATCAATACACGTTCACCATAAGCTTTAGAGAGATTATCAACCTCAATAACAACTTGTCCTAACCTTTCTCCAATAGGAATAATGATTTGCGCCTCTCCAGGACGGCGCTCACGTGCTGCTTGAACCAACTCATCATAAGCCTTAATCCGAGCTTTTGACTTTGCTTGTCGCCCTTTTGGACTAGAAGCGATCCATTCTTGCTCACGTGATAAAGCACGTTGACGCGCTGCCTCTTCACGGCCTTCCTGAGCCAAACGCTTGGCTTTAGCCCCCAAATAAGCAGAATAGTTCCCCTCATAAGGAATACCTCTACCGCGATCTAATTCTAAAATCCAACCCGTTACATTGTCGAGAAAATAACGATCATGGGTTATCAAAAGCACAGCCCCAGGATATTCACGTAGATGCCTCTCAAGCCAAGCCGTCGTTTCAGCATCTAAATGGTTTGTCGGTTCATCCAAAAGTAATAAATCAGGTTTTGACAAAAGTAATTTACAAAGCGCAACACGCCGCTTCTCACCACCAGAAAGTTTTGTGACATCCCCATTGGCTGGCGGACATCCAAGAGCAGCCATAGCCATTTCCACTTGACTTTCTAAATCCCAAAGATTCTGACTATCAATAATATCCTGAAGCTGTGCACTTTCATCAGCCGTTTCTTCGCTATAATTCATCATCAATTCGTTATAACGCTCAAGAATTGCCTGTTTATCTGCAACACCTTCCATCACATTGCCGCGCACATCTTTGCTTGCATCAAGCAAAGGCTCTTGTGGTAGATAGCCACAGCGCGCTCCTTCACAAAGCCATGCTTCTCCTGTATATTCCTTATCTAGCCCAGCCATAATACGTAAAATCGTTGATTTACCAGCACCATTTGGCCCTAAAATACCGATCTTCGCATCTGGATAGAAAGACAAATGAATATTTTCTAAGATTTTTTTATTGCCGTAAGACTTGTTGAGCCCAGCCATATGATAGATAAATTGACGTGCCATAAATTTCTCTTTATATTGCGCGATATTAAAGATTAGGGTTTGAAAAAATTGCTTTCGCTTTTTGAAACTGTACAGTAAATAGTGCTTACACCGTATCAAAAGCTTTTCGCTTTATATTGGTACATTTTTTCTAATCTCACAAGCCCCAGTATGGTTCTGAATGCAAAAAAACATCGCCTCAAAAAGCAAAAAGCAAATCTTTTTAGCTGTCCCTGAAACATGTTATCAAACATTGCCCATCTTTTCCATACCAGATATAACCTTGTATTTTTATCGTATTAAACCAACTTATCAATGTGATAGGATACCAGAAAGAAAAGCAATTCTCTACGCGCCTTCTTTTTTTGCCTTATGGGCTTTATATTACGCCGTAAAAAATCCTTCCCTTTTTTCATCGATTTTTTGTTACGGGAAACAATGGACTTCACCCCTTTCCTTGATGTGGCTTAAATTACGTTTACAAAATGACTGCCGCCTTATGGGATCTGACGTCCCAAGCCCAATGATCATGAAGGCATTGCATCAACACGTAGCAACAAATGATTACAGTGCACTCCCCATTGGTACGTGGTTACAATTCGTAAAAAACTATAAAACAAATTGTAAAAACTTATCCATTCCCCTCTTTTGGCTTGATAACTGTAAAAATAGTATCAATATTCAGCAACTCATTTCAAAACTTCAAGGCGAAATATAGCTTTTTAAAAATACGATAAAAGCGCGTCTCCTATAAGGAATATATTTATGGAAAAAAAAGCCTTAATCGTCATTGATGTTCAAAATGACTTCTTACTTGGTGGAGCACTTGCAGTACCACAAGGTGATACTATTTTACCCGCCATCAATAATCTCATAAATCATTTTGATCACGTTATCTTAACCCAAGACTGGCATCCCAAAAACCATTGCAGCTTTGCTTCCTGCTACCCTGAAAAAAAAACCTATGATACAGTCACTCTTGACTATGGTCCTCAAATACTTTGGCCTGATCATTGTATACAAGGAACACAAGGAGCAGAGTTTCATACATCTCTTAGAGTGGAAAAGGCACAACTTATCCTTAGAAAAGGCTATAATCCAAAAATGGATAGTTATTCTGCCTTTCTTGAAAATGATCAAAAAACACCAACAGGTTTACATGTTTATCTCAAAGAACATGGTTTTACCAAGCTCATTATGTGCGGCTTAGCAACTGATTTTTGTGTCGGATTCTCTGCTCTTCACGCCATACAATACGGTTTTAAAGTCAGTGTTTCATTAAATGCTTGTGCTGGTATTGATGTAAACGGATCACTAAACACTATGCTTAAAACTATGAACGAAGCAGGTATAGAACTGTTAATGCTCTCCTAAAATATTCTTTTCTCATCTACCATTATAACATTCTGATTTATAATGAATAAATTTTTTTACCTATTTAAGAAAGGAACCCAAATATCGTAAAATTCTCTCATTTCACCCCTATTTCAATACCATTCTCTTAAAACATCATAAATAGGATTGATGTATGAATAAAAATCTTGCAAAAAAAACAGCCAAAATGCTTCTTATGAATCATTAAATGCAACAGCAGTTATGATACTAAAAGCTGGTAAAAAGTATAGCGTAAACTTGCACCTTATATTGAAGTCAAAAAGCCTCTATACGTCAAAAGTTATCCAAAAGATTATACATTATTTACCTCATGGAGGAAAATCGCGCAATAGTGTCAACTTTAAAACAAAAACATCAATAAGCAATAACATGGCATTTTTTGCATAAAAAGCCTCTCTCTATTCAAAGACATGCGATAAACAAAAGCGTGATGAAAACACGAATTTTTCATTACTTAGACACGCCCTGTTTATCCAATTGACAACGCTTAAAACGAATCGAAGAATACAATGCTATTCCAATAATACAGACTCCCACAAGTCCTGTTAAAACTTCAGGAACCGATATAATCGTTTGCAGATACATAATCACTGCAAGAACTAGAATTGCATAAAAAGCACCATGCTCTAAATAACGATAATGCAATAATGTTCCTGATTCAACCAACATAATTGTCATAGAACGAACGTAAAATGCTCCGATACCAAGACCTATCGCAATAATAAAAAGGTTGTGTGAAAAGGCAAAAGCACCAACCACGCCATCGAAAGAAAAACTAGCATCAAGAACTTCTAAATAAAGAAACGCCCCTACTCCCCCGTGAGCTACTGTTGTTAAAGTCTTTTGAGGAGTATCCAAGAGATGACCGACAACTTCAACACCGATAAAGGTCAAAAGTCCATAAAGTGCTGCCAATAAAAAAGTTATTTTATTTTCTGCGTCAATCTGACCTGAAACAAATAAGATCAAAATCAAAACAATTGCAATATCAATTCCAACAAGCGCCCCAAACTTTTGAGCAGGTCTCTCTATAACATTAAGCCAATGCACTTCTTTTTTAGAATCAAAAAAATATTTTAAGCCAACCATCATAAGGAAAGTTCCTCCAAAAGCGGCAATCCCCATATGTGCATCGATTAAAACTTCGGCATATCGATGTGGTTCCCATATCGCTAATTTGACTGCCGCAATGGGATTAATCCCAACAGCAACGACAACCACCAATAACGGAAAAACAATCCGCATCCCAAATACAGCTATCAAAATGCCCCATATAAGAAAACGGCGACGCCATAACGGATCCATTCTACCAAGAATACGCGCATTGATAATAGAATTATCAAAAGATAAAGAAATTTCCAAAATCCCTAAAACACAGCAAATAAAAAAATATTTAAGAAAACCAGTAATGCTTCCCGTTTCGAACCAACCAATAGCCCCTCCTAAAAAAATACCAATAATCGTGAAAAAAAAAGCACACCCAAAATAGCGTAATAGGGCCATGATCATTCCTCAAAGTTTATTTTCTAATTCAACTACAGCACACACAGTATAAATCCAAAGCTTGCATCTCTTTAAAGTTGCATCTATTAATGCAGGGGTGTATAGAATATATATGGTAAGGTTACATGAAAATTCTCTCAAAAAAAAAGCAAGAGACAAATGTAGCAACAAGGAATTTTGTTTTGAAGTAAATATCAATTGTCAATACAATAAATGAAAGATTGCTTTTTATCTACGAAAATAAAAAAATAACAAGAAATTAAAGCTATAATATTGACATTATATCATAGAATATTAATACATAGTGTGCTTTTATTATTTAATGATTTATACCATGATGATTTACCGAGGGAGATAATTCGTGGCACGTCCTGAAACTGAATCAAAAACCATATTTGGAAAACGTTTACGTTATGTACGTCTTGCTTTAGGCGATCCATCACGTGAAACCTTAGCTAAAAGTTTTAGCATGACAAAAAATTCCATTGCTTTTTATGAGCGTGGAGAGAGAGAACCCAATCTTAGTGTCTTACAAACATACCGCACGTTATATGGTGTCAATATTAATTGGCTTTTAACTGGACAAGGAAAAATGTTTGACACCGAATATACAAAAGGTGATTTTGACTGGAATTATTTTATTAAAAAAATCGAGGGACTGGAAGAAACACTTTCCGATAGTGATCGTAACGAAAAACTAAATCAAGAAAAAATCGACAGTTCTTATGAAAAATTGCAGCAATATTTGTCAAGACAAGGTTTATCAAATGGTTTTAACCCTAAAACTACAACCTCTCTTATTGATATGAAAGCTAAAATGGCCAATTCTTATACCCTTAGCTTATTCATTGATTTACTCATTCGAAGCGTATCCCAAAAAGAGGTTATAGCTAATCAATAAACGTCTATTTAAAAAGAAAAACAAGAAATGATTAAACTCTACCAGTATGGAGAAAAGTGTTTTTTACTTTATCCGTGCTGGTGAAATTTTATATAATTTATAAACTTTGTTTCTATAACGACAGAAAAAATATTTGCGTTGTAAATAAAAGTATAGTGTCATTAAATTAAAAAAAATAATTTTATAGTATAAAATTCTCATTCATATCTTATTGACAATAATTTTTTTCTTGTTAAAAGAATAATAGCTCTCATAGAAATTATTTTTTAAGGTCAGAAAATTTAAGGGGCATATATTGACGACTTCCTAGAGAGACATAGATTAATGTTTACAAGCGGATTAGTTAAATATTTATCCTGAAAATTATCAGCTATTTTATGAGGTGGGAAGCATGTATTTTGAGGTGTTTCAAGGAGTTCACAATCAATGGTACTGGCGTTTAATCTCAGGAGATGCACAAAAAATTGCTTTTTCTAGTAAAGGTTACCCAACAAAACAAGATATCCTAATCAATATTGAGCAAATAAAAGAAATTACACATAAGGCTCTTATTAGAGAACTACAGTCCTAACGTTCTTTACCATTAAAACAAGCGTTTATTTTGTATAATGGTATGGTAGTTACTTTTGTGACAAATGAAAAGTGATGGATTTCCCCTCAATGAGAGAAAGTTCTTGTATTATTTCTAACACTCACAAATAACAGTCATATTCTTACAGATTATATGTTTATTTTTAATCATACTCAAATCTCTATAGCCTTTATCAAAAAGAAAATCTCTTAAGTTTTGTATTTTTCATAAAAAATAAACAAACATGAAGAGAAGATAAATCATCAATGATGAAATATATTTACTCTCCAAGATATTAATATCTTTTACGTTCATATTCCTCTTCTGTATCTGATAACCATAACTGACTTACCGATTTCATCTTCATAAAAAGCAAATATCTCTTTCTTTCTATTATCATGCAATTTTTTATACCTATTAGCTGAAACTATCGTGGCATTTATACCTTACATCTAAAAGGAACGCGCAAAATTGTTTCCAGCAATAATATAAAATTTCTGGATTGTATAGACACGCTTTTTAATAACCAGCCTACCTATAAACTAGTTTATCATCATAAATTCTTATTTTATGATCAACGACGCTCTGTCTTATAAAATTAAATGTTGTCATAAAATCAGAGTAAACCTGAATATCTCTTCCAATACAATCTCTCCATCAGCACCATAATTGGCTTCATTAAAGTTTATCTCTCTCGTCATTCCAATATTCCTAACACATTTCCAAACCCTTTAATGCAAAATATAAATACAATCACTCTTTATCATCTTCAGATTTAAGCATTTTTTTATATTTCTTTTCATTTTTTTCATATTGCTTAATTTGTTTTTTCAGTTTTTCAATTGCTTGGTCACGTCTTTTAATCACCATACTTTGCTCTCTAATAGCCCTATCTCGTTCTTCAGTCATCTTCATAGAATCTCTTAAAAACTCATGCTTTATTCTTCTAGATTCCTCTTTTAAAATTTTCACTTGACTGCGATAATATAAAGAAAACCGAAATATAACCCCGCTGCATAACAAAACAACAACCATTGCTCCCAATAAAATTTCGTTTACACTCATTTGGATCTCCCTTAATTGTCGCTCAAGTGATCATCTTGATCAATTTGTTTCATCCTCAATCAAAAAAAGAATGCAATAAATCGCATGTTCCAAGTGTGAACAGTCACTCTCGGCGTTCTTATTTTCTCCATTAAAGCATTGATAAATGACGCAAAAAAATCTCTGAAAGCGGCTAAATCTACACTCACACCAATTATTTACGACACATTTATTGACACAAAATACAAAAAATAAGGAACGTCAAATAAAACTAACGACGCAATCCAATCATACAAGCCTTGCCCAAATCGTTCCTATCTTCCTTTTTTACGCCATGTGGAATGCGGCTATATATGAAAGTTTTTCATTATTACAAAAATCTTCAGTGTCACAAAGCACAGCATTTCTGTAAAATTTTGCCTTCCCACAAATCTTTACATCACCACAAACTAAAGCATCATTATAAACTCGAGCCTTTCTACAATCACGAGTATCACCACAAAGTTCAATACATTGAGCATTCAAAACTTGATCAAAAAAGACCGCATTAGCATAAACATATGCATCTCCACTCATATTTAAATAACGATAAAGTTCTTATTTTTCATAAACATGCGAACTCGTACGAACGACTAAACAACCATATGTTAATGCATTGTTATAAATAACAATATCATTATAAACACAGACTTCATTATAAACCGCAGCATCATAAAAACACATTCACCCCCATAAGGGCATTGATCGAATGTGCAATTCTACCAAACAACCACCTTTGTGGATCAGATTACCTTCCTGTTTAATAAAATATCCAAGATCACTTTTTTAATATTTCCCATTTTTTTACGCATATATACGATATACCATCTGATAGTGATCTAATTTATTACAATAAAGAAGAAATCAGTATTCTTTGTCTATGCAATTTACATTTTTTCTACAGCCATTATCCTATCTCTTAAGGCTCTAAAGCTTTGTTATATTCACACACTACCTCAACGCAGAATTTTTTTTACAAATTCTGATGTTGGGGTATATCTTGATTTATAATGCTGCTACGTATACTATCATAGTGAAATCTCATAAACATACGAGTGTGTATCGCCCTTTCTGGTATACACATTTACTTTTTCACAACCGTGGAACTAAGCAACCATTTTTATTGATTCGAATCTGAAAGTGTATGGGGACATTTTGTTATTAGTTAAAAACAACTCTATATGCTTCCTTAGCGAAGAGCTACACATGGATATTTTCACGCTCCTTGTATCATATATTCTGGATTCGCAACGCAATATTAACGCTATAGCGTAAATATGTAAAGGTCTAAAAATGACAAAGACTGAAAAAGATTGGTTCCAACGCTTAGTTGAATTGATAAAAAGTGACGGACGAACAATGATTGAAATAAGCAGAGCTGCAGGCTGTGGACAAAATTACGTCCAACAAATGATAAATGGAGGCAAGAGGCCTTCTGTAGATAAACTCATGGCTATTTTGAATACACTGGGAAATGCTAGTGCCATATATGTAATAACTGGTTTCAACATTTCCGATGAAGATTTAAAACTCATAACTTTGATTTCGTCTGGAGATAAAAAGAAGATTGAAGCCTTAAATGTTCTGTTGAATGAGCAGAATCTGTAGAATTTTCTACTTTATCCAATATCGCTTGCTTTTGAGACGTCGATAAAGACTCCCATTTCACAATAATATCAGATAAAGTTGTTTCAAATTTTTTATCATTCTTCATAGTCATACTCCATGTAGTCACACTATATAACGCTAAAGCGTTTAAAATATATCTCATACCTTAGAAAAAAATATTTGCAATAGGCAGTATGGAAGCAATTGTGTACAAACTTATTTTACAAAATCAGATGAAGTTCTATTAGTCATGTACCATGGTGAAACAGAAAGCATCACACGATCCAGACCTTCTTATGAAAATTGGTATAATCTATCAAAAACGCGAATAATGTTACGCAGATCTTGCGATTCGGACCAATAAAAACTAATGTGAAAATATCCCTGAAGACACTCCTGAACTCTATATAAGAGAACACGAAAGAGCTTTTTTGAAAAAAATACATCACAATTTATTCTACATAGCACTATCTATGTTTTTTTAACAATATTGCAAAGCAAGAATATAACAATGTTATAGGAATAAATTCTTATAAACAGAGCCTCACTACCTAAAACTCTGTAACACGTTTACAGGTACCCCCCCCTCTAAACGCACCTTGTAAATACTAATATAAGTCTCTATCATAAGCAAAAATGATACTATTAAAAAATAAAACGAATCACCACGCACAATCTTTTTACGTAAATTTGATACAGATTTACAACAAGAGAGAAATTCCCTTATGCAAATGAAGAATTATATTTTCAAAGTATGACTTTGAAGAAGAAGTATACTTTTCCCAAAAAACACTCTCCCTGCCAATAATTTTTCATAAGAGAAGAAACTCATAACAAAGATCAAACTCTCCTCACAATCAATACAAGGAAGATTTTAGCAATACAAAAAAGAGCTAGGTTTATCAAAATACGATCAATCCCCGATGAGAATAAAATCAAAAAAGACCTTTGGTTCTTCAATAACAATTCGAATTACATGCTATACTTTGAGCATTAAACAGAAAATACACAAAGTCCAAAATGGTATTTTAATGAATTTTCCAATATCATAGAAAACATTTCTTACAGAATAATAAAATGCTTATTACAATAGAATCTGGATGATGCAAAGCAATAGAAACAATCACTCAATTGATTTTTCAAAGAATAATTAATAAAATTCTTTCAGAGAACACGCCACCGTCACTATGAACAATATTTCTCAAAATATCAAATAGAATTCCTTTCTTGTGAAAAAGAAAATATCAACAAATGTTATCATCGTTGCCCCCATGATACATATGAATGCCCATAGATCACATTCTCTTATACACTAACCTTTCATCACGATGATGCTATTCGAACGTCTAAAAGACATTAACATCACTTAGAAAAAAGCAAATTTACACTAAATTTTTTTGAGCCATTTGTTCTGAACAGGTACAATCTTTAAAATTGGTTTTATTGAGGTCTATTTATTTGCAGAACAAGTATAAATAAACTTATCCAATGAAGCTTTTAGCCTTCTATTTTATGAAGAACACCATACAGAAAAATTATAAAACAGTATATGAATTAAAAAAGTAAATAGGACACATATCAGTTAATCCAAATGCTAAAAGGTTGCAAGTGAGAGAACTTCTTTGATGAAACTAAGAAAACATACCATCATATTAAAGCGACTGAGAGAAAAAACTGCAACAAACAACGACTAAAAGATTCTAAAAAAACAGGAAAATAAATAAAAAACGAAAAAGGTAGAATCTCAAAACTTTTAAGCGATCTATTTTTCTATTGGACATTTCCCTATTGGTGGGCCCGGAGGGACTCGAACCCCCAACCAAGCGGTTATGAGCCGCTGGCTCTAACCAATTGAGCTACAGGCCCTACATAGGTTGTTTCTCTCTAAACTAAAATGCCCTATGATACAAGAGCTGACAAAGATTATAACCCATCTTTTTCTCTTTTTTTCTCTTTTCTATTGGTTTTTTTTCCAGTGCTCTAATTTCTTTACAAAAACTCTCAAAAATGAGAAAGTAATAAACTGATAAATATTAAAGGAATAGATATGATAAAAAAGAAAATTCAACCACTGAAGGGGTCTCTGGTTAAAACAGCTATATTAGCATTCACACTCTTAACCACTTCATTGACTGTGCATGCTGAAGCAAACAAAATAAAAAATGCAACAATCACAGTGACTGCAACCGGAGAAAGTCAAGCAGCACCGGATATGGCCATTATTAATCTAGCCGTTGTTACCTATGACAAAACTGCCCAAAAGGCATTAGCTTCTAATAATCAATCCATCAATGATATTATAAAAGCTTTTAAAAACAATGGTATCCAAGCAAATGATTTGCAAACATCAGGCTTATCCATTTATCAGTCGACCTCTGATAACCACCACGAAAAAAAGAATAATGAAAAACTCTATCATGTTTCAAATTCTTTAACCGTGCGCATTCGTGATCTTACCAATGCTGGTAAAATCTTTGATCAAGCGATGACACTAGGTGTTAATTCAGTTAACGGCATTACTTTTACCAACGCAGATACAAAGCCATTTTATCAAGAAGCACGTAAAAAAGCCATTACTGAAGCCATTGAAAAAGCGCAAACGATAGCACAAGCTGCCGATTTAAAATTAGGAAAAATTATTGAAATCAATGAAAAAGATGATTACTACCATCCAGCACCACGTCTCATGAGTAGAGCAGCAGATGCAAGCTACGCAAATACAAATTTTGCAGGTGGTGAATTAAATTATAATGTGAGTGTCACTGTAGTCTTTGCGATCGATTAAGTCACCAACTGTTGTATAAAAAATCACATTACTGGCCTTCACGTAGAAGACCAGTAATGTGATAAAGATAATCTTCCTCAGATAATAATTCGTCTTCGTAAATCTCTATCTGTTCGCGTGCAGAAATACGCGCGATATGTACCGTCTGACAATCTCCTGATACCAATGGATGCCACCAATGAAGATCTTTTCCCTCGTAAATTAATCTATAAGCACAACTTTCTGGAAGCCAACAGGCTGTTTTAACTGTTGTAATGTCTAGCGATATACAATCTGGTACAATTGATTTACGATGAGCATAATCTCGACACCTGCAGGTTTCCCCATCTAAAAGACGACAAGCAATACTGGTTGCATAAAGGTCACCCGTATCGTCGTCCTCAACTTTATGGAGACAACAACGGCCACAGCCATCACAAAGGCTCTCCCACTCAGAAATGGAAATCTCTTCTAATTTTTTTACTTTCCAAAAGGGAAGTTCTTCACTCATAAACTCAGACACACCTTTTTAAATTAAGACGATCTATAAAAAATGAAACATTTAATTTCTATAATTTCATCTATTTTTGTCTCTTAAAAAGATTAAACTCAATGTATAGTTTAAACCATGTTCTTAAAATCCATCTGAATAAAAAGAGAATATTCAAAAAATAGCGTATATAAATGAACGTAACCTATTAAAACATCTTTTTGTAAACTTAACGAAGAATAAAATGCGTCACCTAAAATGATAGAAAAATTCCGCAAAGAATATACATTTTCATCAAAAAGTCCGTATGTTGCAATATAAGTTTATTCCTAATAGATCTCATTTCTTAAAAAACGAGCCGTGCTATACGCAAGGTAATGTTTTATCGTCCATTTTTTGAAAGCCCCCCTACTCTTTACTCCATAACCACCCTTTGCCCTATATCTATTGAGATAGTATAAAGCCCCAAAGATAAGAAAAACATTAAACATCGTAAACTTTCTAGATTATTCAAATTCTTCCTATGTTTTTCTCAAAAAAGTATCCAAGTACAACATGAAGCACCTCCCCCCTTCATTAAGAAGAAGAAGAAGGAAGGCTATTAAAATGCACACGAATTCCTTTATTTAAGAATCGAGAAAACTGCGCAATTTTCGTGAACGGCTAGGATGTTTTAATTTACGAAGTGCCTTTGCTTCGATCTGACGAATACGCTCTCTTGTAACTGAAAATTGTTGTCCTACTTCTTCCAACGTGTGATCTGTATTCATCCCTATTCCAAAACGCATACGCAAAACACGCTCTTCCCGCGGTGTTAATGAAGCAAGAACGCGTGTTGTCGTATCTCGCAGATTAGCTTGGATAGCAGCATCAATTGGTAATAACGCATTCCTATCCTCAATAAAATCACCCAAATGGGAATCATCTTCATCACCAACAGGCGTTTCGAGTGAAATAGGCTCTTTTGCAATTTTAAGAACTTTTCGTACTTTTTCTAACGGCATAGAAAGCTTGCTAGACAATTCTTCTGGTGTTGGTTCTCGTCCAATTTCATGGAGAATCTGACGCGAGGTACGAACGATTTTATTAATTGTTTCAATCATATGAACAGGGATACGAATTGTACGTGCCTGATCAGCAATTGAACGTGTAATAGCCTGACGAATCCACCATGTCGCATAAGTTGAAAACTTGTAACCGCGCCGATATTCAAACTTATCCACAGCCTTCATCAAACCGATATTGCCCTCTTGAATAAGATCAAGAAACTGCAAACCACGATTGGTGTATTTTTTTGCAATTGAAATGACAAGACGCAAATTAGATTCTACCATCTCTTTTTTCGCAATTGTTGATTCGCGTTCACCTTTCTGCACCTGCATAACAATCCGACGAAATTCACCAATCGAAATAGCCGTTTCTTGCGCAAGATTTTGTATCTCACTTCGCAGTTTATGGATTTCTTTTGCTTCACGCACCGAAAACTCTTTCCAACCAGGTGTAGGCAAAGCAGCAATATAATTCATCCAATCCGCGTCCAATTCACGCCCTTGGTATTCTTTTAAAAAATCCTCATGGCCAATGCCATAGCTATTGGCAATCCGTTTCAGCTTACCTTCATTATGAATCAATCTCTTATTAATGTCATAAAGCTGTTCAACTAAAGCTTCGATACGATTTTGGTTTAAAGAAAGAGATTTTACTGCTTGAATCAACTCACCCTTTAATTGAATATATTTCTTCTTCTGAGAAGATGTAAGGGCCCCCTCTTTACGCTCTGCCAAACTGCTTTCAACATGCTGATCTTGTAATTTTCGTAATTTTACATAGGTTTGAGCAATAAAATCCAATGTTTCCATAACTTGAGGACAAAGTTCATTTTCCATTGCAGCAAGCGATAAGTTAACATCGTCCTCGTCTTCTTCATCATCGTCTTCAATGTTTCTCTCTCCTGCGCTCTCCCCCATATTACGTATACCAGAAGACATTTTTTCTTCTACTGTCTTATCAACTTCACTTCGCTCAATAACAGGAGCCTGCTTTGCTTCTGGACCAGCATAAGTCGTTTCAAGATCAATAATTTCACGAAGAAGAATACGCTGCTCTTTTAACTCGTCACGCCAGATAATAAGAGCCTGAAAAGTCAAAGGACTCTCACAAAGTCCCGCAATCATTGTCTCACGGCCTGCTTCAATACGCTTAGCAATGGCAATTTCGCCTTCCCGCGAAAGAAGCTCAACAGCTCCCATCTCACGCAAATACATACGCACCGGATCATCGGTGCGATCTGTTACTTCGCGTTTATTCGTTGTCGTTGCAATTGCGTGGCTAGAGGCTTCTACTAAATCCCCCCCCTCTACCGTAACTTCTTCTTCATAATTTTCAGACTCAACTTCATCCTCATCATCCACAACATTAACCCCCATCTCAGAGAACATCGCCAAGATATCTTCAATTTGTTCGGATGTAACCTCGTCAGAAGGAAGAACTGCATTGAGTTCATCCATCGTTACGTAACCATTTTTTTTGGCAAGTTTAATCATTTTCTTGATGGCATCATCAGAAAAATCAAGAAGAGGGCCATCTAAACTCGCTTGGCTTTTTACTTCTGCATTATCTTTCTGTTTAACCTTTGTTGCCATACCATAACTCCACTCGATCACGCCATAGTTTCTATGTGACCAGCTTTTTTGTTCTCACTTCAATCACCCAATAGTTTCTTATATATATTTCTTAAGAGATTACTATTAGAAAGAATACATTTTGTATACACCTTGTCATTCAGCCAAAAACGCGGGAAAACTCCAGAAGTTTCCCCGACACCTCTCAGTCCTTCTGAGATAATCTCTGTACCCTATCGTAAGAACCAATTTCCCGCTTTTCCTAAAATTTGCCCGCTTTTCCTAAAATTTAATTGTCATCTTTATAAGAATGTCACTCCACATAAACTTCCTCATCTAAAATTTAAGTGACTGATTCGCATTAAAAAAGCGAATCATTTTATCGTATCTTGTGTATTCCCGTCTATTTTTTCATCCAACCAACTTCCAAATCCTTCAATTAACGCTTCTGTTGCCTGCATCTGCTCCAGCTCATTTTTTACCTCACGAAGCAGATCAAAAACCTCACTCTTAGGATTTTCTACAAGTTGCTCTTCAATATCCTGTAACCTCTTATGTAGGTGGTGTTCTTGAAGATGCAAGTAGACAGCTTGTTTTAATATAGCACGTGCATCTTCTATAGGAGATCCACCAAGAATAATACGCATACCAATATTTTGCACAAGATATTTCATACGCTCTAACAGAGCCTTTTGTCCTCTTTTTTCTAAGAATGCAACCATCGTCTCTTTATCATGAAGCTGTTGGTCCCCAAGAATTTCCAACATGGCTTGATGAAAAATTATCAATTGAGTATTTTTTAATTCTAACTCAGAAAGAATTTCAAAATTTTCATACCACAACTCAGGATAGTAAGCTAAAGTAAGTAAAATCACTGCTTCACGCAAAGGGATAGATTGCGAAGAGTTTCGTACTATTTCAGAATTTGCTAACAGAGAAAAGGTTTGATCTTTAAAGGTCCTATTTGGTGAAGATTGACCATATCGCCCTTCCCCCTTTTGTTTTGAAAAAGAGGGACGAAAAAAATCAAAAAGGCGTTTTTTTATATCTTGCAAATAATAACGACGGACATCTTCATCCTTAATCGTAAAAATTTGTTGTTTTAGTTGTTTTTCTAGCGCTGCTCGTGCCTCTGGAATTTCAAAATGCTTTCCAGAGGTAGCACGCCACCATAAAAGCTCACTCAAAGGAATAGCTTTTTGCAAAAAAGAAGAAAAAAGCTGTGCTCCACCAGCACAAACAATTTCATCAGGATCTTTCCCTTGTGGCAACAAAACAAAGCGTACACAAACCCCAGCCTTTAAAAGAGGCAACACACGATCAGCAACACGAAAAGCAGCTTTTAAACCCGCATCATCACCATCAAAACACAAAATAGGCTCCTTCCCCATCTGCCATAAAAGCTCAATTTGCGCTTCCGTTAATGCTGTCCCTAAGGGTGCTACAACTCCTTCAAAACCAGCTTTAGTCAATGCAATAACATCCATATACCCCTCAACAACAAGGAGTGAATGAATTTTCTCATCGCCAACAAAGCGACTATTTTTGCGAGCTGCTGCCGCGTTATAAAGTATATTTCCTTTATGAAACAGCACTGTTTCAGGGCTATTGAGATATTTTGCTCGTGTATCTTTCTCTAATGCACGCCCTCCGAAAGCCACCACACGTCCGCGCAAATCTTCGATAGGAAACATAATGCGATTTCTAAATCGGTCATAAGAATCCACGCTCTCCTCATGCACTGAGAGAAGCCCACATTCTTCCATTTGCTTGATTGAAATGCCACGTGCACTCAAAGCTTCTTTCAAAGCTGTACGCCTTACCGGTGCAAAACCAATGCGGAAACGCTCTACAAGCTCTGGTGTAACACCACGTGCATCCAGATAACGACGTGCTTGCATACCTCCTTTATCGCGTAAATTATATTGAAAAAAATCTGTAGCAATTTTCATCACATCATAAAGGTCAGTTTTTTCCAGTTGACGCTGATGACTTTGTGAATCCAAAATAGGGAGTTTCATTCCCGCAAAATCAGCCAAACGCTCTACACTTTCTGAAAAGTGCAGTCCATCAAGCTCACACAAAAAGGTAAAAATATCTCCACTTACACCACAACCAAAACAATAATAGCGCCCTTTATGATCATCACAATGAAAACTTGGCGTTTTTTCACCATGAAATGGACAACAACACCAAAAGTCTCCCCGTGAAGGCTTACTTTTTCGAGGATCAAAATCCACCCGTTGACCAATTACTGTTGAAATTGGGAGTCTCGTACGCAGTTCATTAAGGAAATCGGGCGGAAAACGCATTATCTCTCACAGAGTTTAAAAATTCTTTTTTGCATATTTAACGACTTTAGAGCATAATTCCAATACTTCCTCTTAAAGCAGTTGTAAAATTTTAAACCCTCAACTGCATATATTTTTAGAAATGGAGAATAAAAAGTGATCGAATTTATTGCTCAATATCCGTGGTTAGAGGCTATTTCTTGGCTTGTTATTCTTACTATAGCTGCCCTTTTAGTGAACTTTCTAGGACGAAAATTACTTATTCACGGAGCAAAAAAACTCTCTTCTTTTCTCCCAAAAAATACAACGATCGATATTAATAATGCTATTCAATACATAGCGGATATCATTTCAGCTTTTATTCTTTCAATTGGTGTTAATTTTATCTCAACATTGCCCGATGCATTTAGCACTGTCATCGGTAATGTTGCCAACGCCTTCATTATCTTCTTTGTCGTCCTGACAATTTCTTCCTGTCTCAATGTCATTAACATCCTTTACGAACAACGACCAACAGCACGACTAAAACCAATAAAAGGTTATATTCAAATTGCTAAAATTGCACTTTTTGCTGTTGCAACAATTTTAATGGTCGCTACATTAATTGACCGCTCCCCTCTTATTCTCTTCTCCGGTCTTGGTGCAATGGCCGCGGTTCTCATGTTAATTTTTCAAGATACGCTTCTTTCTCTCGTTGCCGGTATTCAAATTTCATCCACTGATATGGTGCGTGTTGGGGATTGGATTGAAATCCCCAACCTCGGTGCCGATGGTGATGTTATTGAAATTGCCTTGCATACTGTTAAAGTTCAAAATTTCGACAACACCATCACCTCAGTTCCTATCCGTAAACTTGTGACCGACCCTTTTAAAAATTGGCGTGGAATGCAAGAATCGGGTGGAAGACGCATCAAACGCTCTCTTTTTATTGATCAATCAAGTATCCATTTTCTCACAAAAGAAGAACAAAAATATCTTTCCCGATTTAATTTATTAGAAAATTATTTCACGCAAAAAGTAGCAGAAATTGATCAATGGAATGCTCAATTAGATAAAAATCATGATGTCTTAGCCAATACACGCCGTTTAACCAACATTGGAACTTTTCGTGCTTATGTTTTTGCTTATCTACAACAGCATCTAAACATCAATCCTAATATGACCCTCATGGCACGACAATTACCTCCTACAGAAAATGGTTTACCTTTAGAAATCTATTGCTTTACGAACACCACCGTTTGGATAGACTATGAACAAATTCAAGGCGATATCTTTGATCACCTTTATTCCATTCTGCCCTGTTTCGGTCTAAAGGTTTTTCAAAATCCAAGCGGTTATGATTTTAATCAAGTATTAAAAGCAAAAGTAAAATAAAAACAATAAACTTCAATTTATTAATTTGAGGCAACCGCATTCACAACAACAAAGAAAGAATAAAGTATCATGAATGGTTCATTGGTACTCCTTCATCTTGCCGGCGCTATTTCTTTACTTCTCTGGGCCACACGCATGGTGCGCACAGGAGTTGAACGCGCCTATGGTGACAGACTTAAATATAAAATGTGCCACGTCGTTTCAAAACCATTGTTTGCCGTAAGTTTTGGGCTTTTTACAGCAATGATTTTACAAAGCTCTACAGCAATAACACTCCTCGTTGGCTCTTTCGTTGAATCTGGTTTTGTCTCTGGAGTAGCAGGACTTATGGCTGTACGCGGAGGAGAATTAGGATCAGCAATCGTTGTAAAAATCCTAACCTATGATCTCACACTTGTGGTGCCCCTTTGTCTTTTAATTGGCACTTGTATCTTCATGACAACAGAAAAACGTGAATGGCGTCAAATAGGACGTATTATCATCGGTATTGGTCTTTTGATTTTATCTTTAGAAATGATAAGTACAGCGACAGAGCCTTTACGTGAAAGCGAAATTTTGCCTAGCATCATTCGTTATCTTTCAACCGATCCTGTTTCCACTTTTTTGTTGGCTGCTGGCTTAACCTACCTCTTACATTCATCTATTGCAGGAATCATTTTGCTGGTCAATTTTGCCAATTACGATCTTATCCATACGCAACTCTGTGTTGTCATGGTTCTTGGTGTCAACTTTGGCTCTTCTCTTATAGCACCACTTTTAACGCGCAACGCCTCTCCTAATACTCGCCTCGTTCCCTTAGGAAATTTACTCATGCGTGGAGCAGGGTCAATCCTTATACTTATCTTATTTCTCTCCTTTCAACCACCCATCACATGGCTTGGCAATAACGCCCCTACTCAAGTGATTAATGCCCATATCATTTTTAATGTTTTCATTCTCCTTGCTGGAATACCTCTTTCAAAGTGGGTTTTAAAATTAACCACTCAGATCGTGAATATAAGTGCAAAAAAAACGCAAACCGATAAAACGCTCAATTTATCCGATCAAACAGCTCTTGATGATAGTGTTCTTGAACGCCCAACTCTCGCCCTCTCGAATGTCATGCGTGAAGTCATTCATATTTGTGATCTTGTAGACATCATGCTAGAAAAAATTATGGGACTTTATGAAAAGCCTGATCCCAATATTATTCGTGAACTCAACCAACTCAACACCATATTGGACAAAAAACATATCGCCATCAAACTTTATCTTGCACGATTAGCGGGACAAAAATTATCTGACGAAGAAGCTCTTCAAACGCAAGAACTTCTAGGTGCCTGTATAAAATTAGACCAAGCAGGCGATATCATTATTCACAATATGTTGATGCTGGTTAAAAAGAAACAACAAAAAGGTTTACAGTTCAGCAGCGAGGGCTGGAGTGACCTCCTTCGTTTCCACGCCATTGTACTAGCCAACGCGCATATAGCATTTAACGTTCTCGTCTCACGTGATACACACACTGCACACCTATTGGTACAAAAAAAAGATCAACTACGAAACTTAGAAAAAGAGATGAGTTTAAAACATTTTAAACGTCTGCGTGAAGGGGATCTCAAAAATGTAGAATCATCCAGTCTTCATCTTGACACTGTGCGCGACCTCAAACAAATCAACTCTCTTTTGACCTCAATGATCTACCCCATTTTAGAAGAACAGGGACTTCTTCAAAGTTCTCGTCTACGCAACCCTGTTGAAGAACAAACAGAAAAATCTTAAAATTTTAAAATAACTTGAATAAGAAATGCATCTCATCTATCATTAAATTTTGAACATTCAAATACCTTGATCAAAATATCAATTTAGTAAAAATATTTTATCTATTTGACATTTTAAATGAATTTTCTTCATCGTAAATTTCTTCCATTTAAAATCTACTCATGATGAATTCCTCAAAGTCATTTGCTTGCACATTACAAACAAAGTAGCATATAGAATAGAACTCTTGAAGAAAGACGTCAAAATACCTAACCATCTCAAAGCCAAGACTGTTCAAAACATAAAGAGATGGTCAAGAGCATGACAGTTGCAATCTAAACCCGCCTTGTAAAAAGGGAACCGCTTCACAGTAGCAACGAAACAGAAATACTCTATAAGGAATACAAAACCCCACAAAAATGCAACGTTTATATCAAGATTGGTAGAGGTTCAACCTATACAGCCACGCTATAACCTGTCAACGAAACAGTTTTCATTTTAAACATCATTGATATTAATTGGCAAGCTCCAAACTTTTAAATATCCATTTTACTTATTACTTTAATCACAATTGTCTTTTAAATGTAAGAGAGAGCTTAAAAAGCTTATAAATACACTTTATGAATTCTTAAAACATTTTCACTAATATTTTCTTCTTTTATTCATACTTCTCAATTAATTAATTTGTTTATAAATTAAAATGTATTATATAATTTATACTTATTAAGTATTATATATAATATAAATGTGAGTATTATTTTAATATAAAGGAAATTAATAAGTAAAATCTCTAACAGAAATATCCTTTCCACTGGGTAAAAAAAGAATAAACCTTGATTTTTACAAAGTTTACTCTAGTTACAATTTAAATTCAGGCAAAGGAGGGTATCATGGAAAATGCAAACATCGGTTGGATTGCAGCTATTATTATCGGCGGGATTGCAGGTTGGGCTGCACAGTATATTATGAAAAGCCAAACAGGAATATTATTAAATATTATCTTAGGGATTATTGGCGCTGCGCTAGCGAGCTTTCTTTTTAGTCTTTTAGGTGTAAGTTTTGCTGGTTGGCTTGGCTATCTTATTTCAGGTTTTATAGGAGCCTGTATTCTTATATGGATAGGAGAAAAAATTCGATCATAGAGTATCTATTTTTACACTTTT
The DNA here is from genome assembly GCF_042196525.1 of Bartonella sp. AC62GZZY. Taxonomy (NCBI): domain Bacteria; kingdom Pseudomonadati; phylum Pseudomonadota; class Alphaproteobacteria; order Hyphomicrobiales; family Bartonellaceae; genus Bartonella; species Bartonella sp. AC62GZZY. Next base: position 20,445 of record NZ_JBHIQN010000005.1, on the reverse strand, counting down.
GGGGATTCAATACAAAACTAGGAAACAACTAGCAGAGTTTGAAATATTCCCTTGTAACTTGTTGTTACCAATTTTGATATGATGGTGAGATGCTTAAGCTGCGATTTTAGGCATACACCATCACCGTATTATAAAACCAAATGCAGTAAAGAACTTTATAACGCACCATTTCATACCTATATAAACTTACGCATATCAGGAGAGATATGTTGCGTTACTTTAACGAAATACGAACTTATTTTTGTACCACGTGCGCAAATCCAGCTTATCTCACTGTAATAACAATTCATAAGGTTACAAAAATCACTAACGATGATTAAAGATTCTACCGTATAATGCTTAATACCTATACACTTTATCAACAATACCCTTTTTACCGAAAAACTCGAAGAGCTTTTTTGCATCTTAAGAAATAAAGAGAGATGGCAAGAACAAAATGATAAATAATTTTTTCTAATCTATGAAATAATATTAATATAACTTTATTATAGAATTACTACACATTATGTGATGTAATATTTCAAAATTTTAACAATATAATATATTTTAAAGTTTATCAAAATATATGCATTAATATAAACTTCTTTATTATAAAGAATACGATCTTCTTTACATCTCAATTCAAAAGATTTGAATATCTCTTCACTTTCTAAAGTATAAAATAAAGTTTTGTTCCTCTTAAAACTTCCTCTTTATATCATCTTGCATAGATGAATTTTTAGCTCTTCTTTATATGTGTTACAAACGAATTTTAAAGCACGAAACATTTTTCCCATTGCTCTCATGCGATAAAGAAATTTCCGTAACACATTGTGAAAGCGCCTTGAACAAAACATAATACTTTATTTTACTTTTTTAAATGAAAATAATCCTATAATATATACTTCCTGCATATCTTCTTTTAAAGACCTTTGCTTTCGATTTTCCCTTTGATATCTTCCTGTTAAAATCTTGCTGCTTTTATACTCCTTGTATTACAATAGAGCTATCTATTTAACCCAACATAACATATGGAATAAGACTTTAGCTGTGGAGTAAAACGATGTCTTATCTTGAAGATTCCATCTTACCACCTCTAAAGTGGTTTTCTGATCAAAGTCCTCCAATACCAGAAAACGTTCGCAATTGGCTCATGGAATCGGGCTCAATGACGCTTCGATTAAAGAAATATTGTACCTGCCTCCAAGTTCAACCACAACGCGAATGTTTTATTACGCGAGATAAATTAACAGAAGAAGCAGAGCATATCCCCGAAAGTGCGCGTTATTGGCTACGTGAAGTCATATTAATGGGAGATAATAAGCCTTGGCTCCTTGGACGCACTGTAATTCCACAAGAAACCCTCCTACACAATCAAGCCTTAATGCATTTGGGAACTGTACCTCTAGGACATTATTTATTTAACAATGACAAATTAACCCGCGATTACATTCATATTGGTCAACAAGGTGCGCTATGGGCACGTCGTTCCCGCTTGCGGTTAACGGATAAGCCATTGTTGCTAACTGAACTATTTTTAACAGATTCACCACTGTATCCCCACAAATAGAGGTTACTCATTTTATTCTGCATAATTTATAGATTTTATATAGCTTATAAGGGATTTAATCAGAGAAAAGAATTTCAAAATTATCTCAAGAACACATTACAAACAAAGGCTTCTTTTCAAAAGATCTTTTTATTTCATAAACTCAACTTAAAAATCTCTTCCCTAGAAAAAACGTTTTAAAGTTTTGATTTTCTTACCATTAAAACCAGTACTTGAATTAAAAAGATACACACCATATTGATAAAACCATCTATATTTAAATTTCTTGCTGAATAATCACCACTCTAAAATACGGAAACTCTTTATCAAAAAAATGCTTTGAAACAGCAAAAAAGACAATAATACACTCTCCAAAATTGGAAATCTGTATCAATTAGCTTAATCATCCTATTTTGAAATTTTTAACAGTGCTGACAATAGATCTTTTTAAAAAAGTAAAAACTCTATAATATTTTTGTTTTTTAATGGTCTAACAGCTTTGAAAAACAGAAAATATAATACATAAAAGACGTTTCATTGCTCTATGAGAGCCTAAAAAGTTTAGTTGATATCAAAAAGTTATTTTTTTGATAAGAGTATGTGTGTACAAAATAAATGAAATTTATTAACATCCTACTAACTTACAAAGGCGACGCACAATAAAAAATATTTTCCAATCCCCTTGAATTAACAAGATCTATTGCAATTTCTTGCGAAGACTATTGCACACTTTAGAAAAATTCATTTGCCCCGCATACCGTTCCTTAAGCCATGCCATCACCTTACCGATATCGCGTAATTTTTCAGCCTTTGTTTGTGCCAAAGCTTCACAAAGAACTTGTTCTACTTCCATCTCCTTAAGTTGATAGGGAAGAAATTCACGAATAACTTCTATTTCTGCTTGTCCTCTCTCTGCCAATTCCAAGCAACCAGACTCTTTATAGGCTCGCATCAATTCTTCACGCTGTTGAAGCATTTTAGTGAAAACAGACTGTATCTGCTGATCATCCACTTCTAGCTTCCCTTCATCATAATAAAGGATATCACGATCCCTAACTGCAGCATTCATTAAACGAAGTGTAGCAAGACGCGCACTATCTTGCGCTTTCAAAGCAGCCCTAAGAGCCCCATCAATCTGGTTACGCAACATAAGTTTATCCAATTTTGTTCAAGAAGAAGATGCCTTTTAACCAATCTTTATCCATCTTGCAATGGAGGATAAAAAAATAATTAAGGACTCGATCTTCGAAAAGCTAAAACAAGACTTTACCTCTTCATTGAATGTACTTATACTGCCTACTTCAAGCGAAACGTTACCAGAATAATATACACAGCATCTGTTAAAGGTATGATTTTTGTGTAAAGTTGATCATTATACCTTTCAGGGAATAAATTGTGGATACATACTATGATACAAACAACTTCACCCAGCCACCCTTGGAGTATCAAAAAACCTACAGCCCTCTTAGTCTTAGCAGATGGAACCATTATTGAAGGTAAAGGAGCAGGTGCTACAGGTATCGCTGAAGCTGAAGTGTGTTTTAACACCGCCATCACAGGCTATGAAGAAATCCTCACCGACCCGTCATACACACAACAAATCGTTAATTTTACTTTTCCTCATATAGGAAATGTAGGGGCAAATAGCGAAGATATTGAAGATCTCTCTCCTCTCAATTGTCATGGTGCTGTTGGCGCTATTTTCAAGGCAGACATTACAAATCCCTCAAATTACCGTGCCAATGAAAATCTTAATCAATGGCTTAAAACGCGTAAAATTATTGCACTTTGTGGTATTGACACACGTGCGCTCACAATTCTTATTCGTGAAAAAGGTGCGCAAAATGCTGTCATTGCACATGATGCTAATGGAAATTTTGATATTCCTTCTTTAAAGAGGCGTACGCAAAAATGGCACGGTCTCGTCAATCTTGACCTTACGAAAGATGTGACATCTCAATCATCAATGCAATGGGATGAAAAAACATGGAGTTGGAATAAAGGATACGGTACAAACAATGTGCACAATCTTCATATCATTGCCATTGACTATGGTATTAAACGCAATATTCTTCGCCTTATGGCAACACAAAAAGCCCGCATTACTGTTGTACCTGCCCACACAACTGCAAAAGAAATTCTGGCAATGAATCCTGATGGCGTTTTTCTTTCTAATGGACCAGGAGACCCCGCAGCTACGGCTCAATATGCCGTTCCAACAATCAAAACATTAATTGATCATAATTTACCAGTTTTTGGAATATGTCTTGGTCATCAACTTCTCGCTCTTACGGTTGGTGCAAAGACCGTGAAAATGCACCAAGGACATCATGGTGCCAACCACCCAGTTAAAGACCTTAACACTGGAAAAGTTGAGATTGTATCGATGAATCACGGCTTTACCGTAGATTCTACCTCTTTACCACAACATGTTCAAGAAACACATATTTCTCTCTTTGATGGTTCAAACTGTGGTATTCGAATCATTGGAAAACCTGTTTTTTCTGTTCAATACCACCCCGAAGCTTCTCCGGGACCACAAGATAGCCACTACCTCTTTCAGCATTTTAGTGATCTCATTATGAATTATAAAAAAATATCTTAAAATAAAAAGCCTCACCTTTTAGCTTCTCTCCTTTAAATTATATTATCTTCCTACGCACAATTATATTATTTTTATACCTACAACTTATTGAATAAATATTCTTATTTATCATTCTGAAACTAAAAAGAGCGCACTGAATAGCTTAAATTTTTCTCATTCCTCTTCTCTTAAGGTCGTATCCATCAAAATCATTGGCTTTTCCCCCCCCAAGCAAGATAAGTGTGTCGATAAAAACTATTTTTAAAAAGAGTAAAGTGTCTAACCTTCAAATAAATATTGGATTCACAATACAATTTTAAGAATTATATTGTGCATGAGAAGTATAATTCCTACTAAAGAATAAAAAAATTAAATTGTGAGGCAATGCAACAAATCTCTACTTTTTAAAAGATATTGCCGTAGATGGTTTTGAAAACTGTAAAGCCGAATAAAAAAGTAATAGCAAAACAGAAAAAATCTTTTCAATTTTACAACTTTATATTCTTCCAAAATGAGGTTTTCTTTTGATTTTAGAAGTAATGCCAACAAATATAAGCAATATTTTACTTCCAATTTGCCCTATAAAATTTGGAATTGTTCATACAATACTGATACATCTAACTCAGATACATTTTAATCTTTGTTTTCAATATGCTGCTGCATTAGCACTGAATATTAATTTGCAAGCAATAGAAAAAATACGGGCTCCCCTATACAAACAATATGACAAAATAAAAAAAACTATTTTCACTAAATGAAAAGGATATATCGATATTTTATACAACACTTTGCAAAACAAATAACACAAAAAACTTTCTGCCTATAAAATGATACATTTTGTTTATCTTGTGCATTCTCTAGCAAAATAGTACATACCAGCCCCTCTCAACACATTAACGTACCCGCAAGGCAAAAATGACCGTTGCAATGACAAGAAGCAAAAAACCTCCTATAAAAGGAGCACCAGAAAAATAAAACAGTGCATTTTTATCTGTAAAACATTCAAAGAGAAACACATAAAAAACAGAACCAAATATTAAACTTAACGAAATAACAGATGTCATTGCTCCTTGCAGTTCTCCTTGTACATTTGTTGGTACCTGCGCTGAAGCAATAGCACGTATAGGTGCCTGAACAAGATATTCAAGCATTGTGCACGCACAAACCATATAAACCATCCACCCCTGCGTCGCAAATGTATAGCCCAGCATAGCAACGGAGGCAAACAAAAGCCCCACTATAACAATATGCCAATCACTCCATCGTTTAGAAAAATAAGGCAAAATGAGAGCGACTACAATAAATTGGCCTATTCCAAAAACACTATAGGAGATCCCAATAGAAAAAGAACTCCAATCATAGCGTTCTTTTGCAATGAACGCCCAAATGCTTAACCATACAGATTCCGCAAACCAATAAAGAAAAAAGACCAATAATACCCAAAGAACCATCGGATATTGTTTCAGGTGCCAAAAAGCACCTAAGGGATTTGCCCGCTTAATATCAAAAAAGCGCCTATTCCATAAAGAAAGAGTTTCTGGAATCATAGCCCAAGAAAAAATAAAATTAATGAGTGAAAAACCAGCAGCAAAATAAAACGGAATACGCGGACCAAACTGACCTAAAAAACCACCAATAAACGATCCTAAAATAAACCCCAATGCGGATGCAACGCCTAACAGACCAAAATTGCGCGTACGGGTTTTATCATCGGATATATCGGCAAGATAAGCTGTACAAGTTGCAAAACTAGCGCCACTTATCCCCGATAAAAGACGCCCGATAAATAACATAGAATAGCTCCATGCTATAGCACATATGAGATTATCAAGAGCAAAGCAGATAATAGAGACAAGCAAAATAGGACGACGACCATAACGATCAGAGAGATTACCAATAACAGGAGCAAACAAAAACTGCATCACTGAGTAAGCAGCAAGTAATTTTCCTCTTTCTACAAAAGATGCACTGACATCTTTTCCAGTTAACTGAGAAAAATATTCAGGCAAAACAGGACAAATGATCGCAATACAAAGAATATCTAACAATAAAGTGATGAACACTAAAATGAGCCCACGCTGAACAAATTTCGGATTGAGCATTTGGTCTTGCATAACATACACACTATTTTACGCATACAATGACTCCCCCGCTCTATTTTAACTCCCTTTTCCTTTTAAAAGTATTCTATACCGTATATTTTTCACATATAATATAATAACAAAGTAAAAATTACAAAAAGAGTCAAGATAAAAATATAAAATTATTTTTTACTTGATATATCATTATCAAAATATAAAAATATCTTTTATATTAAATGAAAAAATATTTATGAGAATAAATAATGAATAATTAATAGTAAAACACAGAGTATTAAAATAACTTTGGAGATATTATGATTAATTTTATAATACATTATTATCACTTCTCATACTGCTAATTTTTAAAACATAAACTCTATTAGATACATCAATACCATATAATAATTTAAAACTTTAATAATCATAGTAAAAATATATTAATACTGTAAAAATTGTTTATATTTATTGAATAAATCAAGATTATATGTTATTATTACATTTAAATGCTAATAAGCATAAGAAAACAGTTCTTTTAGTACGTATTGTCCATAAACTGTTAAATTCAAAAAGGTGTATAAAATGCGAAAAATATCCCTATTAATTATCACTTTAATGTTAGTGATAGGACGTGATGTCGAAAATTCTTATTCACAAGAGGGGGGGATAGAAAATAAAATAGAAACACAACAAACAACCAGCGTAGAGCTAGATCCCTATACTTTAAATAAATTAAATGCTCTTCTCAAAAAACGTTCAGAAATAAATGATCACGAAAAAGGAGCCATGATTGACTTTCTTTCTGAAGCTTTTTTAGGAACACCTTACAAAGCCCATATGTTACATGGCTCAGAAAATACACCAGAAAAACTGATTATTGATTTTAGAAGCTTAGATAACTTCATTTGTATGGATTATATTGAAGCATTGCGCAAATCAACAACCCCAAAAGAATTCATAAATAACATCATAAAAACGCGTTACATTAAGGGTAATGTTCACTTTTTAAACCGAAAACATTTTTTTACAGACTGGGCTTATAGAGAATATAAACTCGCCACTGATATTACCGCTGAAATAAGTCCTCATGCAGTCAGCGTAGAAAAATATCTCAATAAAAAAGCTGATGATAGACGCTATCTTCCTGGACTTCCAGTTGTGAAACGCACAATAACGTATATTCCAAGTAACTTTATTAATGAAGAGGTTATAAGCCGTTTAAAATCAGGGGATTTCATTGGCATTTATGCAAAACTTGCTGGATTGGATGTAACACATGTAAGTTTCTTTATCATGACAGATAAAGGGCCAATGTTACGACATGCTCCTTCACACAAAGAAAATGAAAAAGTCGTCGATACCCCTTTTATGGATTATGTTGCAAAAACACCAGGAATCGTCGTTTTAAGAGCCCTTGAATAACATCATAGCGATATGGAATATCTTCTCTATTCTTAAAATATATACTGTCGTTATTCCGGCAAACATCTAACTTCGTTCAAGCTATCCGGATACAATATATTTGTTTACAGTTTTAAGAGAAAAAAGTCGTTTTGATCTAACTTTGTTTATAGGTATGACAAAATCATTTTTGGAGAAATTACGAATTTGTAATCACTTTTACTTATTGAAAGATAAAGACAGAAAAAACTCTACTATAGTATCACGCTTTCTTTTCATATTCTCAACCAAAAGTTATCTATAGATTACAGCTAATCTGATCTTTACAAATATAACGAAAAATACACAAACGAATGTTTGTAAATATAAGTAAAAGTAAAGCCAGATATGTTTGGTTATTGTCTATAAAGTATTTTATAAAAATTCGATCTACCTCTCTAATTTATTGCGTATAAATTTTTGACTTTATAGCATTGTTTTCCTTATAAAGTCTTTTCTTTTTGTTGTTGTCTATAAATTAAAATAGCCCTGATATAGCAGCATATTTATGATCAAAATGCACCAGTACTGTACGAGTCCTTGTAAAATTTTGATGCCAGATTGAAATAAAAATATGAAAGTATCAATTAAAAACCAGTCTCTATCTTTAGCATCATTCTTTAGTCCAGCTTTGCGATTTTCTACAGCAACGACAATAATATCCTTTAAAGAGTAGAGATATGAGCATTATTTTTTGTTTTTTCATTCTTTAATGTGTCCCTATCCTTCATGTAATAAAGAACACTCAAAACAGAACACATTGTATCGATAAAACAACACATTTATTAGCAACAATAATGATGATTAATCTATGATCACAAACTTTAAAATTCTATTCATAACTTTTATATAAAATTTACAATTAAATCTCATTAAACTTATTACGAAGGCTTCACTCCTCTTCTCCCTAAGCAACGAAACATCTACTCCTGACAGTCTGTAAACAATCCGTTTTCTTAAGTAAATTTAAGCTGCTAACCATTTCATGAGATTCACTTACAAAAGAATACACCGGCAAATCCTATTTTGAATATTTACTCCATACTCTAGAAACACTTAATAGATCAAACTTTATATGCCTTATCTCACCACACCTTAAATGGCAGTGTTTTAACGACATAGAATAAATCTTGCCTTAAATACTCTGTTTAACCTTGTATACTTGATTAATGCAAAAATTAAATCAACGAAAGAGCATCATTGTATTTTCGAGAGATATGAATCACCCCATCATAAAAAAACAGTCTAACATAACAGACAATTTGAAAAATCTTTTTATATAAAAGGGATTACCGTTGTACCGGGAGGCAATTTTGCCTCATCTTCAGGCTCGACATGAATAGAAATACGTACATTATCAAATTCTTTTTGAAGAACAGCTTCGATTTTATCACAAATTTTATGTGCTTCTCCTACCTGCATTACAGCAGGCACAACCAAATGAAACTCTATAAAAGTAACCCTCCCAGCAACACGTGTCCGCAAATCATGGACCTCAAGCGCACCCGATGCATTTGCAGAAATCAGCTCCCGAATCCGCATGCTTTCATTCAATTCAACACCAACATCCATTAATCCCTGAACAGCATTTCTAATCACCTTCCAGCCCTGTAAGAGAATATTAACGGCAACGATTATCGCTAAAATTGGATCTAAAGCTCCCCATCCTCCGACAAAACCGGCAATCAAACCAATTAAAATTGCAAGCGACGTAAAAACATCTGTTATAAAATGTACTCCATCAGCTTTAAGAGCCGGTGAGCGATGGAGTTTTCCCTGCCCAATAAGAACCATTCCCCACATACAGTTTATGACAGTTGCAATAAGATGAATAGCAAGCCATATTCCAGGTTTCTGCAACAATTTAACGGTCGAAAGAGCTATCCATGCTTCTCTTAAAATAACAATTGCCGCAATAATAATGAGTACCCCTTCAAGAATTGCGGAAAAATATTCCGCTTTATGATGCCCAAAGGGATGATCATGATCTGCTGGCTTCATACTCACTTTAACAGCCCACCATGCTGCCAATGACGCAAGGATATTAACGATTGATTCCAATGCATCAGAATAAAGTGCAACCGAACCTGTGATGTGATATGCCCAATATTTCAAAGCAAAAACAATACACGCAATAAAAATAGAGTATAAAGTTAAGCTTTGTATATTGATTTTTACATCCATGAACCTCATCCTTTTCTTCACGAAATAGGGAATTAATATTTTCAACCATATCATTATACTTTTGGCATAACGACGATCTTTCCTCAATATTACAGAAGCTTCATCATACAATAAACGCTTCAGCTCACCATTATTATCGTAAAAACTGCTCAGTTACACGAACAGCACCAATAAATAAAGAAGAGAGAAAATAATAGAAAGAAGAGCTTTCCCAAGAGCAATCAAACACATAACCTTCATTATTAATCGTTTTCTGAATAACTTAAAGCCATCTCACTTCTCATAAACGAAAAACTTGTTTTTGCTCAAATCTATCATAATCATGCATTTTTTTAGTCTTATGATGTGCATTATAAGCCATCTTTGCACCTTAGAAAAAATATCTTAGCACTCTACGGTAACCTTACAGGTCAACTGGATTTTAAAATATGATTTACTAAAAAATTTAGATATAAAAAGAAGAACAATGATTACCCTCAAAAAAAAAGAATCTGGGCATTGGGGACCCAGATTCTTTTCCCTTAGAAATTAAGGGCATACAGAACTTGGGAAATAGCGGGGACCCAAGACACTGCACCCGATACAAGAAAAATATATGATTCCGTATCAGTACTTTTACTGTATACCTATGGTTGTATATTGTCAATACAAATTCTACCATAAGTTTTAAAAATATTTTTTTATCTCTTTTTTTTAAAATAAAACAAATTCAAACATCTGGAAATCATAAGAAAAAAGCACTAAAAATCTCGCCATGCATTTGAATATCATAACAATCAATGAAACAGATGATCCACGCCTAAAAGCCTATCATAATATCCGTGAAAAAGATCTTGTTGGACGGCAACATCAATTTATTGCTGAAGGCAAAGTAACATTGTCCGCATTACTACACTCAAAAGAGTTTTCTGCCATCTCACTGCTCATCGTAGCAAACCGTCTCTCTGGACTTCTACCGCTTTTAGAAAAAACACAGCCCCTATGTCCCATTTATTGCGTTCCACAAAAAGTTATGGATAATATCACCGGCTTCCATGTTCATCGTGGTGTTCTGGGTATTGGTAAACGCAAAATACTGCCATCCTTACAAAGTTTTTTACAATATCTTCCAGAAAAAGCTTTGATTCTTGTTTTATGTGGTATCTCGAATCACGATAATATGGGATCAATTTTTCGTAATGCAGCAGCCTTTGCCAGTAATGGCATTATTGTCGACAAAACCTCATGCGATCCACTTTATCGCAAATCAATAAGAGTTTCTGCCGGCGCTGCTTTAAAAGTACCCTATACGCAAAACGCTGATATAGATGACATTATAGCTGCTCTAAACGATGAAAACTTTCATCTTTATGCACTCTCCCCTTCTGCCTCACACACTCTCAAACAAGCCAACAAAACCAAAAGAATAGCACTTATTTTTGGAACAGAAGGCGATGGCTTACCACCCCATATACTACAACAATCAAACACCTTACGTATTCCCATGACTGACGGTTTTGACAGCCTTAATGTTGCCACAGCCTCAGGTATTGCACTTGCCCATTTTACTAACTTTGACCCCTAAAGATGATAACACTTCAAGTTATAGAACATATCCAATGTTGTGTGTTATCTACCAGTCTCCAATAATATTACCGTTCCCTAGCCTTTGAAAACATTGATAAAAAACATTTTCACATTTTCTTTATAATCATTTTCCACACCCTAACCCCGCTTATGAAATGCAGAAGATATAATTTTGATGGATTCAATCATAAAATAAACTTTCAATGAGAAAATTTTCCGGAAGTCTCTCATTCAAGTTTAAGATTAAAAAATATCATTATAAATCAATTCACTATGCTTTATAAAGCTGTTGTTTTTAGTTCTGAGGAAACAGAATCTTTTGTTTCAAGATTGCATAAAACGCGCTTCAACATCATTTCAGTATCGGCCGCACGTTCTGAATGTGTTACAAATCCTCCCCCAAGAATACGCGCCTCATGACCATTTCCATCATAAAGAACGCAAGCTTGCCCTGGTGCCACACCATTTTCACATTCCAATAAATCAACGGAAAAAATACCTTCTTTATAATGTAAGCGCGCAAGGTGAGGAGGACGCGTTGAACGCACCTTTACAGCCACCTCAATACCTTGAGAAGGGAAATTATCTAACGGTTCATCACCAAGCCAATTCACATCACGTAAAAAAAGCTTATGCGTTTCTAACATTTCACGCGGTCCAACAATAACACGTGCATTTTCCACATCGAGATAAATCACATACAGCGCTTCACCCGTTGACACCCCAATACCACGACGTTGACCAACAGTATAATTAACAATTCCCGAATGTTTACCTAAAATCTTTCCATCAATATGGACAATAACGCCAGGATTAGCTGCTTCTGGACGCAGTTTTGCGATAACATCTGAATATTTTCCTTGTGGAACAAAACAAATATCCTGACTATCATGCTTATTGGCAACCACAAAGCCCATTTCTGCTGCCATTTCACGAACGCGGGCTTTTGGAAGGTCACCAAGTGGAAAACGCAAATAATCAATCTGTTCTTGTGTCGTTGCAAAGAGAAAATAACTCTGATCACGATCATTATCGAGAGGACGAAAGAGTGCTCGATGCGCTCCGTGGGAACGCGAACGAATATAATGTCCCGTAGCCAAAGCATCTGCCCCCAATTCGCGTGCCGTTGCTAATAAATCAGCAAACTTAACCGTTTGATTACATGCAATACATGGTACTGGGGTCTCTCCATGAGCATAACTTTCTGCAAAAGGATCAATAACAGCTTCGCGAAAGCGCTTTTCATAATCAAGAACATAATGCGGTATTCCTAGTGTTTCTGCGACGCGGCGAGCATCTTCAATATCTTGTCCTGCACAACACGCCCCCACCCGATGCGTTGCTTCCCCATGATCATAAAGCTGCAACGTAATGCCAATAACATTATACCCTTCCTTTTTCAAAAGACCTGCAACAACCGATGAATCAACCCCCCCCGACATTGCAACAACAATGCGAGAATCCTCAGGTTGTCCTGGTAAATCAAGGCTGTTTAAAAACATGTATTCATTCTCTATTTAATGCTCTCTTTAATGGATACCCATCTATTATTAATATTCTGATGCGCGTTCTTTGCCACTTTTATACTATTAATTGCTCTTTATATTGTTTTTTTATCCTTTCCACAACCATAGCATCACATTCTAAAAAGCTGCTGCAAACAAAAAAAGAATGATGGAAATAAGGCATAATGGTAATTGTTTAGGAGAAATCCTTTTAGAAAACCTTTTTTCTCTTTTGAAAAATCCAGTAAAATATTGCAAGAATCTCTTCTAACACTTCAACTTGAGCTTCTTTTTACATACCCAATCACTTTATTAATTTTTTCTTTCAGCGCTTTTAGCTCTTTTTTAAATTTCATGCTCTATAAACGAATCAAGTCCTTGACTAAAGGTAGAGGATACGAATGAGCAACTTGATAAAAACACAAATGAAATATGTTATTGGGCCAGATGGAAGTCCGCTTACAATTGCCGACCTACCGCCGCAAACAACACGGCGCTGGGTGATTCGTCGCAAAGCTGAAGTTGTTGCGGCTGTCAGAGGTGGATTATTAAGTCTTGACGAAGCGTGCCACCGTTATACTTTGACTGTAGAAGAATTTCTTTCATGGCAAAGTTTAATCGATGAACACGGTTTAGCGGGATTACGAACGACCAAGATTCAACACTACAGGCATTAAGTTGCCATTGATTAATAACATAAAGCAATCCATAAAACAGCTAAACTTGATAAAAGTTTGGCTGTTTTATACTATATCCAAAAGATAAACCTGAAAGAATGGATTTTTCAATAATTGCTTTTATCATCCAGCCATTAAATTAGCCAACCATTGAATTAGATTGAATCAAAATATCCTTATCATCCGCAGCAATCTTCTTTTCTCGTGCTTCCAAAAGCTGTGCACGTTGCAGCTCTGTATTAGCTTCATGGAGAGCAATTTCAGCATTTGTTTTTTGAAGTTCTAAATCACGAATTGAATTGATCAGATTATCACGTCTTTGCCGCGCTGCACGCGCAAAAGCAGAATAAGCAAAATGGTGAACATCATTGTTTCCAGATTTACGTTCTTCATGAGTAATCTGTGCTTCCAACTCTAACACCATTCGTTCAAATTCTGCGATCATCATCTCAAGCTGTGCAATTTCACGGCGCTTTCCACGCACTTGAAACATCCTCAATCGCACCATATTTTCTCGTGGCTTCATACTCACTACTCCTTGATTGCGCCAACTCAAAACTCGCATTTACACCCAATAAATATCTTTTAGTTATATATCTATCCGACAAAAACAGTCTATTAACTTGAAATTATAATAATTTCTGCCTTTCATTAAAGCATCTGAAAATACAATCTGCTTTAAAGAGTAATAACTATTTCTTTAACTTTTCCCCCATTATAAACTGAAGAGGTTTAAAGCTCAGTAAATAAACACTGAAATTGTAAAAAAGTAATTTATAAAGCTCTTTTACAATTTTTTTTTAAGTTAAAGTTTATAAAAAAGTCCTCCTTTTTTATTATGTTAAAAAATATAGGATTTTTCTAAAATAATTTTGTAGCCTCTTTCAAAAATAAAAATATTTTGTTAACCACTATCATGGATAGTGGGGAATTTAGTAGTGATTGTTACGCGTACTACTGAAATGTTCATAAACGCTTTGTTATAAGTGTTTGATTTAATGAATTGTTTTTATAACAGTGGTTTTGCTAACTGATATAAAATAGAAATGCTCCTTATGATTCGTGAAGGAGCAAAGTGAGGGATCTAAAATGCGCGTATTATTAATTGAAGATGATAGAGCAATTACTCAAAGCATTGAGTTGATGTTAAAGTCGGCTAACTTTAATGTTTATATCACTGATCTGGGTGAAGAAGGTATCGATTTGGGAAAACTCTATGATTATGATATCATTTTGCTTGATCTGAATTTGCCTGACATGTCAGGGTATGATGTCTTGCGGACTCTAAGGTTGGCAAAAATAAAAACTCCTGTTCTAATCCTTTCTGGTATGAATGCCATTGAAGACAAGGTTCGTGGTTTTGGCTTTGGAGCAGACGACTATATGACGAAGCCTTTTCATAAGGATGAGCTCATTGCACGTATCCATGCAGTTGTTCGTCGTTCAAAAGGGCATGCACAATCGGTTATTGTTACCGGAGATCTCACCGTTAACCTTGACACAAAAACTGTCGAAGTTGCAGGGCGCCCTGTTCATTTAACCGGTAAAGAATACCAAATGTTAGAGCTTCTCTCTTTACGCAAAGGTACCACCCTTACCAAGGAAATGTTTCTCAATCATCTCTATGGTGGAATGGATGAACCAGAACTAAAGATTATCGATGTTTTTATCTGTAAATTGCGGAAAAAATTGGAAGCAGTCTCTTCCAGTGTAAATTACATTGATACAGTTTGGGGACGTGGTTATGTATTACGTGATCCAGTTGAAGAGAACGTACGAAAAACCGCTTAAGCAGTGAACATGCACATTGTAAAATCTCGGAGTGTAGCGGGCCGAGATTTTTTCCGAGATCTTTTCTCTTTTAAAAGTAGAGACTCGCACACAAAAAATCTCATATAGAAAGCGCTTAAAGCTTAAGAAGTAACCACACCCAATTTACACATATAACCTTATCACTCATAAGTTCAATCGAAGCCACTTTTCCCAACACAGCTTAAGCGCTTCTCTCTTATTCAAAGCTTTTTTACACTTTCTAAAACAATACAACCATCACTTTCATCAATATTTATTTTCATCTCTGTCATCTGAGCAAGCAACATTGTGTAATAAAATTGGATGACATGTGCATCAACAAGCTCTTCTTGAACTTCTCCATGATATAACGCAAGAAAGTGAGGGGGTATACGGAGAGTTCTACCGAAAATCTCAAATCGAAAAGAACGTTTATTTTCTTCTTGCAAAATCATAACAACAATTTCACCACCACGAGAAACTGTTGCGTTTGCAATCAATAATAAATTAAGCAAAAGTTTAACTTCATCTTTTGCTAACAATAAAGAAGAAGCTTGCCATTTTAAAGTTGCTTTTTCTTCTTTCATATATTGCTGAGCAACCTGCTCTGCAGCCCGTGTATCTATTTGTCCTCCACTTGCACCAGCAAAACCAAAAGCTAATCGCGCAAATTGTAGACGTGCAGCAGCACTCGCAACGGATAAACGCACCAATTGTAAAGCATCTTCTTCAGCTCCTCCTTCATCATAAAGCTCCATTGCATTTTGAATAGCCCCCACAGGTGAAATCAAATCATGGCAAATACGACTACAAAGCAAAGCAGCAAGATCCATAGGCTTCAAAAAAATATCTAACGTCATAATGATTGAAAACTCCTAGATTCAAAAAAACAAACTTTATTTTAAAGAAAAACTCTTAACATCTGATGCATAATAGGAAACATTAACAATCATGCTAAAAAATTTAGAAATAAATTCAAGAATTTAAATAACCTTATATCTTATTTTTTATTTGAATAGAATGAAAATTCTAATATTATCTTTTTGTTTATCACTAATAAAAGGAGAAAACTCTATGGCTCTCTCTCTGCTCAAATACTGGTACAAAAATATTATATCTTTAATCTTCCTTTTATTCATCACCATAAACACTACACAAGCTCGACTAAAACCAATAGAGCAAAACGAACCTCATTATTCACTCCAAGAAATTATTGATTCTGGTCATATCTTTTTTGGAAAAACAGCCAGTGGTCTGGCTGTTGCAATTCAAAATATTTTTTCAAAATACGGTTATCCCAATGCCTATATTTTAGGAGAAGAAGCTTCTGGTGCCTTTTTTGCTGGATTAACCTATGGCGAAGGAATGGTTTTTACCAAAAGCTATGGTCAACATAAAGTTTTTTGGCAAGGTCCCTCAGTAGGATGGGATTTTGGCGGACAAGGCTCCCGTTTAATGATCTTAGTTTACAATCTTAATGGCATAAATAATTTATGGAGACGCTATGGAGGTATTTCAGGTTCGGCCTATTTAATTGCAGGTGTTGGTTTTCATGTCCTCAAATACCATAATACCTTGTTAATCCCAATACGTACAGGAGTCGGCGCTCGCCTTGGTATCAATATAGGATATTTAAAATTAACACCTAAACCGACATGGAATCCGTTTTAAACGGTTTCTTATTTGAAAAGGGGTATTATGCTTATTCAATCATTTCTTTTTTTTATACTTGGAGTTGCTTTTACTTCCTGGTTACTGGTGCTTTTATCTCCTTTTATTTGGCGTAAAGCCGTTCATTTTGCGTATAAAGATGTTTGTGCGAAAATGCCATTATCACTCGCGGAAATAGAAGCAAATCACGATTTTCTTCGTGCACAACATGCTGTAGAATTAGCAAACAACCAAAAAAAGTACGAATTTTTGCAAAAAAAATATGTCCAACAAAAAATACAACTGAGCCAAGTAACAGAACAATTTTATCGGCTATGCCTCCCCACAAAAGATACTCTCACCAAAGAAGCGATAGCAATCAAACAAAATATCGCCACACTACACACTTCCAAAGGAAAGACAAATGATGCGTGAAAAAGTCGCACACTATCAGCAACGCTTACAAAAAATCCAAACTCATGAGCTGGACACGACCGCTAACCAGCAACTGCTAGAAGAACTCCGAGAAGAAACAAAAGAACTTGCAGCAACATTGGCAGCTCACATAGCACTACAAGAGGGGAATACATCACCCATCAACACATTGATTCAAAAATCCAAAAGCAAAAATGACCTAGCATCACGTATTCGCCAAAAAATAAAGCTTCTCTCCCAAGTCCCCCTTAAATAAGTTGTCTTTAAAAACACCTTAAATGAAGAGTGAAATCAACAAAGAGCTCTCATAACCGAAATATTTTTTATTAAACGTGGCTTTCTCACTAAACGAAAGAACAAATTTTCTTAAATCCACGCCGTTTTGTAAAAAAAACATCTTCTTGTCTCGCTGGTTCTCCTTGCTGATCATATCACCGCCCTAAAAGACAACATTTCATGAGTCCAGACAATTATACTTAAAAACATTTGCCACACACTCTAATAAAAATATTTTCTAAAATGGATCCATTCATAAAGCTTTTACATATTTTTAAAGATAAAAGAACTCTCTCAAGAGTAATAAAAGTCTTTTATTTTCTGAATAATCATATCCTGATCATTCTGCGTTAAATAAGGATGCATGGGTAAACTTAAAACACAATCTCCTAAAGAATCTGAAACAGAAAGAGAATCTGTGACATAAGGAAAATGTTTATAAGCAGGCTGTTTATGTAAAGGAGTTTTATAATAAACCATTGTAGGAATATAATTTTTTTGTAAAAAATCTTTTAGTTTATCACGTTCTTTTACCTTAATCGTATATTGTGCATAAGCAGAACGAATATTTTCTCCTATTTCTGGAACTGTAACAATATCTCTTAAGCCATCGGAATAACGTTGAGCAATTTCTACACGCTTTTGCATTTCATCTTCAAAGATAACAAACTTTTCTAATAAAATTGCAGCTTGAATACTATCTAAGCGCGAATTCATACCAATACGGACATTATCATATTGCGTTTCACCTTTACCATGAAACAAAATAGAACGTAAAAGTTCTGCCAAATGATCATCATTGGTCATCATAGCACCTCCATCACCATAACATCCTAATGGTTTTGCAGGATAAAAACTTGTGGCCGCTACATCACCAAAAGCACCACACATAGTATTACCGCTTCTTCCGCCCATAGATTGTGCAGCATCTTCAATCACAAAAAGATTTTCCTTTGCTGCTACTTGAGCAATTTGCACATAGTCAGCAGGCAGCCCAAACAAATCAACAGCAATAAGAGCTTTTGGCTTTAGACGTCCTTCTTTTTTTACCATTTCAATTGCATGAGAAAGTTTTTCAACATCAATATTGAATGTATCAGGTAAAACATCAACAAAAACAGGTTTAGCCCCCACCAAAGCAACCACTTCAGCCGTTGCAGAAAACGTAAAACTAGGACAAAAAACAGCATCCCCTGGACCAATATTTTTAGCCATAAGAGGCATCTTCAAAGCATCTGTTCCATTAGCACATGCAATCACATGTTTAACGCCAAGATATTCTGCCAATTTCTCTTCAAATTCTGTTACTTTTGGCCCCAAAATATACTTACCACTAGCGACTACATGCGCAATTGCAGAATTAATTTTATCTTCAATACGCGCACGCTGCGCCCCAAGGTCGATGAATTGCATATTAACTCCATTGATCATCACAAGAATGCAAAAGCGCTACCTATCTCTTTTATCTATCATAATTGATATCAGCAGCTGTTAAAATCCGTAAAACCGCAATAGCATCATCACCATTTGTACGAGGCGATTGACGCGTTTCAATACAATGAAGGAAATGCCGTAATTCGCAAGTAAGCGGCAAATCTTCACAAACATCAATGTAATTCAGCTCATCCATGCTAAAAGCCCACTCTTGATTTTCTTTCCAAACGGCAAAATGGTGCATTGCCAATTTACGACTCCACGGTTCCATATCATCAAAAACGAGTATAGCCTTTGTTCCAACAACAATTAAACGCCTCTCACGATAAGAACTCAAGCGTGAAGTAAAAAGATGACTACGCACACCATTTGGAAAAGTCATATGAATATGAGAAAAATCAGAAATCTGATCAACGACAGCAGCGCCCTCACCACGAATTTCGGAAGGCTCACATCCTGTCAACGCCAAAATCATTGAGAGATCATGAGGGGCAAGATCCCATAAAGCATCACTGTGTGTGTGAAATTTTCCAAAGCCTAATCTATGAGAATAAATATATCGCACATCTCCCACATCTCCGTTTTTCACCAATTCACACATTTTTTCAAAAGCTGGATGAAAACGCAAAATATGGCCCACCATAAAAACTCGCTCATAGGCCTCAGCCTCCTGAACTTGGCGTTTAGCATCAGAAACATTCAAGGCTATTGGTTTTTCCACCAAAACATCTTTACCATTTTTAACAGCACGCAGCACATTTTGCGTGTGAAATTGTGGAGGCAGCGCCAACACCAGTGCATCAATATCTCTATGAGCAAAAAGATCATCTGGTTTAATAATCTCCACACCATACAGTGTTGCAAAACTGGCAGCACGATCACTATCAATATCAGAAACTGCTGCTAAAGCCCCAAGAGAGTGAAGTGTCTTTATATGATTTCCACCCCAATGACCGCATCCTAAAACCGCTACACGTGGCACCATTTTTACGCCTTACCTTACTTTATCATATAAAACTACACTTACATATCGAGGATAAAATAAAATAACAAGAAAAAAGCTTCAAAACGATGCTTGACATCTTACTATTCTACCCCTTATATCCGCAAAAGATGAAATAGTTTACAGTAATATATCTGTTTTGGCGGAGTAGCTCAGTAGGTTAGAGCAGAGGAATCATAATCCTTGTGTCGGGGGTTCAAATCCCTCCTCCGCTACCATTGTAGCTTGCCAGCGGGTTTTGTATATTTTGCCACTAGGTTTTGTACCAATTCATTTTTTTTCAAAGAGTTTTAA
>NZ_JBHIQN010000004.1:0-124373 GCF_042196525.1 Bartonella sp. AC62GZZY | reverse complement strand
GGAAGCAGCAATATGGATATCTTTTCCAGAGAGAACAGTGGTCTCTTTTCCAGAACTTAAATGAGAGCCATTGTGCAAGGCAACATGAAAGGTTTGATCCCCGCGATGGCTATTGGCACTGTTGCGTGTGGCATCAATCGAAACATTCTTCTCAGCTTGCAAGAGAAGTTTATCCTTTGTTTGAACATCAGAGCCTAAGATATTCAAATCTTTTCCAGATACATAAGTGGGATTGATATACTTTGAAAAATATTTCTTTAAAACAAATGTGTGAATACACAACAACAAATGTATTCCGTTGGGGCGTTCTGTTTTGCATGAGGAGTATAATCCCATAAAAAGAATGCAATAAACAAAAACGTAAGATAATGCGTCATCTTCATTTTCATTATTTAAAAGACATTACTCTAAATGTTTTTGAAAATCGTAAAGCTAAATTAAAAGAAGATGATAAAGTTGGAAACTAGTTTTTCTCTTTGTAACTTTATATTCTTCCCCAATGAGACTGTATTCCCGTTTCAGAACTTACTCCAACAGATGTAGTACGCTCGTTCTAATCTGGTATATAAAAGTAGACTAAAGTTCGTCACTGGTTATGATCTTTTCCTATTTCTGAGATTAATTAAATACTTTCCACTTAGGCGTAAAATGATAGCCGTGATATAAAATTTTATGTAATCAGTAGCTATAAAATCCATATATACCACCAATTCGCCCTCTATAATATAAAACTTTCTTCTTTAAAGTCTTATAGCACAAAATGATACAAATAAAAAATAGAAGATTAAGAGAGATTAAAATAGAGGGCTAATAAAATAAAAGCCCCGTTAAACGAGGCCTTCGTATTTTTTTGTGCTTATAATTTTATTTTTAGGAAATTAGAATTTGTAAGCGACGCCTACACGGAAATCATTGGTTTTGTAATTGAATTCACGTGTATCGTTGGCGAATTTCTTTTTACCAAAATCGGAGTAACGGTATTCTGCACGTAAAAGAACGTTGTCTGTCATTGCAAAATCAACTCCACCACCAATAGTAAAACCAACCATTGTCTTCGTTTCATCAGCCCAAGCACCACCCGTCAAATCTACGCTTTGCTTATTCTCTGCATTAACATTTTTATCCCCGCCAGCATTCTGCTCAACTTTAGCTCTCTCTCCTTTTCCTGCAACTGACTGAATGCCCTGTACCTGCGCATAGGCAATACCACCAGCAACATAAGGCATAATACGGTCAACAGCAGCAAAACCGATACGAACGCGTGTAGCACCAGACCATTTTTCTTTATAACTGTGCTTTTCCGTTACCTTGTCACCTATTTCAAACCGTTGCTGATCTTTTAATTCAACCTTAGCTTTTTCAAGGGCATTATTAAAAAATGCCACATCTTCTTTAGTAAGAGTCAATTCACGGGCTGTTTTTGATTCTTCACGGTCTGCCCAAACTGCATCGGTTTCAACACCGAGAATGAGACCATTTCCAAGATCTACGTTAGATCCGGCATAAATCCCACCCATGAAACCTGAAGGACTAGGTGTGTTATCTTTTTTGACAAGTTCTTTATCTTCTCCTGGAATAGTTACTTTAGTTTTACTCGAAAAGTTACCAACTTGACCACCAAGATAAAAGCCTGTCCAAGAAAACGAAGGGGCTGCTGCGATAACTGCTGGGGTTGTTTCACGAGGGATGATAACATCAGCAGCTTGTGCTGCAGAAGCTGAAATTAAAGCAGCAATAGAAGTTGCTATTAAAGATTTTGTATTCATAATTTTGCTCCTAAATTAACTATAAAACGACCTTACAAGATTATAAATAGAAAAGCTGTAGTAAAAATGTCACAATCATACAAATAAAAATCCCAGAAAACAGCGCTTTTGTAAAAGTCAATATCTTTTGGAAATTTAATTTTTTATTAATACTTTGTATTCATAATTGCACTTTTGATGAAATTAGAACTTGTAAGCGACACCTACACGAAAGTCATTGGTTGTATAGCCTAGTTTATTCTTTGCAAATTGCTTCTTACGAAAGTCTGAGTAATGGTGCTCTGCACGCAACAGAACATTGTCTGTCATTGCAAAGTCAACACCTAAAGTGAAACTAACCAGTATCTTTGTCTTCATCATGCAAATTAGCAGAAGCGATCACTTGACCAGTATTATCAGCCAGCCTCTTTTTTCACTTCAATTGCGGAAATGCCCTACATTTGCGTATAAGCAATACCATCAGCAAAATAAGGTATTATACGATTAGCAACTACAAAACTAATACGGGCCCATGTTAAACTAGACCATTTTTCTTCTTCAGTAAAAATTATAAACCATTGTATCATCATCGTGAAGCTTTTCTGCATCAGCCAAAGTAACGCTAGCATTTATAAGATTTTGGCTAAGTTTTTATATCTCATACGCCTCAAGATCCTCTAAGTACGTTTTTGTGTTTCCACGGTCATGCCCAGACTGCATCTGTTACAACACCTAAGATGAAGACATTTCCAAGATCAAAGTTAGATCCTGTATAAAAACCGCCAATCAAACCTGAAAGTTTAGGCAATCCATATTTGTATGGAGTTTTTTTATCTCTAAATCAAATAGATCAACTTGGCTTGAAAAATTGCCAACTTGACCACCGATATAAAACCCTGTTCAAAAAAAGTAGGAGCAACAATACCTGTTGGAGCTACTTCACCAAGAATGATAGCATTAGCAGCTTGTGTCGCAAAGCTGTAGTTATCATGATAACAGAAATTATGATTAAAGATTTTATATTCGTAAACTTTGCTCCTAATTTATTAACGAAAGACGAACCCAATATAAAATAATTTCATAACTTCACTTCGTACAAGAAATTGTAAGTTATAAATATATGCATAAGATATTGATTTTACACCGTAGTTATTGTCTCTTGTTTATGAAAATCTTTTTAAGAAAATCCGAATAATATCTTTTACATCCCCAACAAATATAAGGTATGTGATAATATAGCAATAGAAAAATAAAAGAGGCTCCGTCTTTAACAGAGCCTCATGATTTTTCATTTTGTCTTCATCATTTCGTTTTTACGAAATTAGAATTTGTAAGCAACACCTACACGGAAATCATTGGTTTTGTAAGCTAGTTTATCCCCATCCTTTACAAATGCTTTTTTACCAAAGTCTGAGTAACGGTATTCTGCACGCAACAAAACATTGTCTGTCATTGCGAAATCAACACCACCACCTACAGTGAAACCAACCATCGTTTTTGTTTCATCAAACACTTTAGCAGAAGCGATTTCAGCACCTTCAGCTGTCGCTGCCTTAAGAGAATCGACCACTTGCAGCTGCGTATAAGCAATACCACCAGCGAAATAAGGCATAATGCGATCAACTGCTGTAAAACCGATACGAACGCGTGTTGCACCAGACCATTTTTCTTTTAAAGAGGTGCTATCTATCCGTTTGTCAGTCGCTACGATACCAGCAATAGTTTTTCCTGTAGCAGGTGTAGCTTTCGCTGCTATAAGCTCAGCTTTGAAACCGTCAAGGCCAATTCCCCCAATGGTTTCTGAATGCGCTTTTGAATCTTCGCGGCCTGCCCAGACTGCATCGGTTTCAACACCTAGAATGAGGCCATTACCAAGATCTACGTTGGAGCCTACATAAATACCACCCATGAAACCGGAAGGCTTAGGTGTCCAATCTTTATCTGTAAGTTTCTTTTTTGTTTCTGAATCATATACATCAACTTTACCTGAAAAGTTGCCAACTTGACCACCGATATAAAAGCCTGTCCAAGAAAATGAAGGGGCTGCAATAACTGCTGGGGCTGTTTCACGAGGGATGACAACATCAGCAGCTTGTGCTGCAGAAGCAGCCGCCATAGCGATAATAGAAGTTGTTACTAAAGATTTTATATTCATAAACTTTGCTCCTAATTTATTTATGAGCACAGTGCTACAAGATTACAGAAAGAAAAGCTGTAGTAAAAATGATACAGTTACAGAAAATGGAGGGCTTATCCCAGAAAAAAATGCTTCATAGCTTGATTTTGTACGAGAAACCGTAAGCTGTATAATGTAATAACTTATTGATTTTAAATATAATTATTGTTTATTGCTTATGAATAATATTTTTTTAAAAAACCTGAAGAATATCTTTTCATATCCACAATAAATTATGTGTTGTGTGATAATATAGCAACAGAAAATAACAGAGGCTCTGTCAAAGACGGAGCCTCTTCGTTATTTAACTTACCATCTGTTAAAATTTGTAAGCAACACCTACACGGAAATCATTGGTTTTGTAAGAAGTCTCATATTTATCATTTGAGAATTTCTTTTTACCAAAATCTGAGTAACGATATTCCGCACGTACAATAATATTATTGGTCATTGCTAAATCAACACCAGCACCAAGGGTGTAACCAACAAGGGTCTTTGTTTCATCAGACAGAGTACCAGAAGCGATTACTTTGTCTGAATCTTTATCTGTTATTGAAATCAACGCACTATCTTGAAGCTGTGTATAAGCGATACCACCAGCAACATAAGGCATAATGCGTTCAGCTGCAAAACCAATACGCACGCGCGTTGCACCAGCCCACTTTTCTTTAAAAGTGAAACTGTGGGTTCGTTTAGCGCCAGGTTTAAGCGCATCTTTACCAATATTAATTGCAGCGTCTTTTAATACCTTGTTAATATAATTGATGTGTTCTGGGGCAATGACATATGTTTTTCCTGTCTTCGTGTCATCTTTATTAGACCACATGATATCTGTATCAACACCTAGAATAAGGCCATTACCAAGATCAACGTTGGAACCTGCGTAAAGACCACCCATGAAACCAGAGAGTTTAGGCAAAAGGTCATCAGGCACTGGAATCTTTTTTCCGTTACTGAGAATATCCATTTTCGTTTTACCCGAAAAACCACCAATCTGGCCCCCAACATAAAAACCTGTCCAAGAAAAAGTTGGAGCAACAATAACGGGAGCAACAGGTGTTGGACTTGGGGGAACAATAACATCTGCTGCTTGTGCTGCTGAAGCTGAAACAAAAGCGAAAGCAGAAGCTGTTATTAACCATTTCATATTCATATTTTCTCTCCATAGCTGAATATTTATTTGAACACACCATTTCATATAGAGCTCCATCTTCAGATATCTGTAGCAAAAATGATACACTTATAAAAAAAACAAAAAGCCAATCAAAGCACCCTTAATTGCTTGATCTGTAATAAATAAGAATTAAACTATGCCACTGCATAAATGATTTTCTCTTGTCACATTTGCTCTCCTTTATAAATTTTGCAAAAAACTGCGTCACAGAACCCTCCGTGTAAAGCATGTACTATGGCTATAAAAGATTGTCTTTTATAGCTCACCTGCACTATTGAAGATGCTCTCATTTATATTAAAATAACGAAAACCATTCCCCTGCACATCACAAAAGAGCAAAAGTGTGTGGATAAATAAAACTATTAAAGGCTAAAATGCCACCTATGAATACTCTCAATATCAAAAATAGCGAGAACTGTTAAAATATTGAGAACAGCCAAATGCAACCGTTCTATTTAAATTCATACAAACAACGTTTTTAGCTTCATCGTTCGCATAACAAAATGTGAATAGCTCTTTGATTGTTTTTTCATCATTGTAAAGAATGCTTGTATCGCACAAAACAAGATCTCCACTACCCTATGGACTGCAACAAAATT
Source organism: Bartonella sp. AC62GZZY (assembly GCF_042196525.1). Classification (NCBI taxonomy): domain Bacteria; kingdom Pseudomonadati; phylum Pseudomonadota; class Alphaproteobacteria; order Hyphomicrobiales; family Bartonellaceae; genus Bartonella; species Bartonella sp. AC62GZZY. The sequence goes on along the minus strand of NZ_JBHIQN010000004.1, from coordinate 118,679 downwards.
ACATGCAATTTCATCACACATGCTCTTTGTTTTAATTAGGCATTTATTATTTTTTGAAATACTTACGCTTCTGCTTAACTTTCTAGAAAATCTTTTCCAGAGCTTCAGCATTATTTGTAGGCTATCATTTCATACTTCTTTACAAGACTAAATTGAAAAAAATGCCTAAAGACAGACAACCGGTATGATAAACATTAAAACTTATATAGAAATATCCTTAGAGCTGAAAAAATGAGAAATCTTTCTTAAAGTTTTCAAACCACACCTTGCTTTAAAAATCATGAATTTGGCAGAAAAAATATCTGATATTTTGAATCATAGACAAATGAATATTTTATATCTGTAGTCGAAGCATACCATAAAAGATCAAAAATTTAACATTTTTGTTTTTTCACTTGATTTTGATGAAGTATCCTCTCAAATCCTCTCTGCAAACAGCTTAGTTTCTTGTCGAAAGAATTTTTCTTAGCTCCTTCCCCATGTGATTCACTTAACTAAATGCTCCCTCTGAACAAGCCCTACTCTAAAAACACTCTTATCAAGGAGTTTGATATGCACTGTATAGTCACGCTTAAAATGACAGTATTTACAGCATAATAGCGCAACCCAAAATCCGGAGGCTATATTTATCCAAATCCATGAATTTTGTAACGAGCGATTGCCATTATATAGAGTATTCTTGCACCGAAATCCACTTCCCCATATCTTTTCAAAATAGTACTCTTCACCACCTCCGTAGACAGTTATAATACCCTTTGCGAACAACTGCTCCTCCACTTTTCAAATGATAAAAAATATCCCCTCCCTTCAATTCCCGATCATACGTTAGACCTCTTGATGTTGTTTTTTACTTTTTAATAACTCATTGGACCTCGTGCAAATAGGTTTGGTCGTCCTCTTTTCCCTGATCTTTTTTTAGGATAATGACTTCTTTCTTTACCAGAATGTAACACAGGGACTAACTGAGCTGCTGTTATGCATTCGCTGTTATTTCTGCAAGAAGGTTTTCTTTGAAAAACTTCTGATAAGATCTTTCTAGACCGTTCACTAGAAAAAAGATCTCTAGGAGGAACAATCGTAGATATGTCCTGTATTAACTTTTGAGAAAACAAGAAAGAAGCACCCTGAGCTACAGAGATTGAAGCAAACGTAGCAAAAGTTGTCATAAAATATTTTATGTTCATAAATTTAACCTCGTAGAAATATCCATAATGGATTTTACCTAGTGTCTTCATTGCAAATTTCCAGAAAAAATAGCATGTTTATAGATAAAAAGTGAGAATCCTCAAAAAACAAAGCTTTGAAACATTTTAATTTTAAAATAAATGCAAATTGCCCCACTTTACAAACATAGAAATCACTTGTTTGGCAATGCATAAAAGCACAAAATATCGTCTAGGGAGAATAAAATACACAAATGTCATATCAACATATTGATTTATAATCCCCCCCTATCGAATGAGCGCTCTCAGTATCATAAGATTATCTTATTTTAAAATTCGCTCATGATACATTAAGCAAAATTATTCGCTTACATGTCATAAATGAGGTTGATATATGGATAAGACTCTTGAAAAAAGAAGTTTTATCTTATGAGGCCATTTAAACGCAAAAGTTATTATAACATTTTAATTTGGTAAAAGCATATTCCTTGCTAATTTGTTTCTAGGTGTCGTTCTTTGCATTGTTCAGTATAATCATGGTTGTCTTTATATATTAATCATATAACATATTTATTTATAATGATAATATATCGTTATCCAGATTAAATTAGAACTCCGAATACCATAAAAACCCTTTCATTCCAAATCTTCCTCATGTTGAATCAACCAAAACCATTTGTTTGTACATTACAAGTGGGGAAGCCTATGTGGAGTGAAACTGTACAATAAAGGACTAAAAATGCCTTTTATGAATCGTCTCTAGTGCCAAGGGTTATCGCAAAATTGGGTGTTGGCAAAATGTGTGATAGTAGCAGCTTGTCAACTCTATAAGCGTAAGATGGTAGTGTTCAATAGATTTTATATTGGTATTGGAGGCTTTATCGTTATACCATTCATAAGCGCCCCTGTAAAATGGACTTTGGTGCCGGTTTCTTTAAAAAAGCACATGAATTAGCAACACAAACATATTCCGTTTAGGGCGTTCTGTTTCACACGAAAAACGTAAATCCATTAAAAACATGAGAAACAAAAGCATGAGGCAATGCGTAATCTCTATTATTTAACAGACATTGCTTTAAATACTTTTGAAAGTCGTAAAGCAGAATTAAAAATGATGGTAAAGATGAGAGGATAAAATGCCCATAATGTACAAGCATTTTTCCCTCTCACATCAATAATTAACTCCATTTAAAAGCCAATTTTAAAGTTAGCTATGCGCAAAAATATCAACTTCCGCCCATCCTAAAAGATCAAGCCTAGCTCTCATAGGCAAAAATTGAAAGCATGCCTTGGCAACATTTTCTCGCTCTTCACGTCTTAAACGTTCTTCAAATATAACCTTTAAACGATGCAAATATAACACATCCGACGCAGCATATTCAATTTGTGCCTGCGATAACGTTTCTGCTGCCCAATCGGAAGATTGTTGCTGTTTAGAAATATTCACATTCAGCAATTCATTACAAACTTCTTTTAAGCCATGACGATCCGTATAAGTACGCGTGAGTCTAGAAGCAATTTTTGTACAAAAAACAGCTTCTGGCATAACACCAAATGTATGCGCTAAAATAGCAAGATCAAAACGCCCAAAATGAAATATTTTGGTAACCGCGTTATCTTCAAGAAGCTTGACCAAATTAGGTGCACTCTTTTGTCCTTTAGCAATTTGTATAATATCAGCAGTACCATCTCCGGAAGAAAGCTGCACAACACATAAACGATCACGATGCGGTTGTAAGCCTAAAGTTTCGGTATCAATCGCAATAGCATCAGTTTTATAATTGTCTAAGTTTGGTAAATCACCTTGATGAACACGAATCTCAGCCATTTACCCTCCTATTTGCTAAAGCTGCAAGAATACGCGCCCAAGACCGCTGCCCCTTATGAAACGATTTTAAATTATACTTTTCATTGGGAGAATGAATACGATCATTATATAATGCAAATCCAACCAGAACAGATTCCATATCAAGAATTGACTGAAAATCTCCCACAACCGGAATTGATCCCCCCATAGCGTCGAGTATAGCAGGATTGCTCCATTCTTGCGACAAAGCTTCTTTTGCGGCCTTGATAAAAGGTGAATCATAAGGAATTTGAATTGCAGAAGAACCACCATGCCCCTTAAATTCAACAGTACAATCAGCAGGAATAAGACCGCACACATAATGACGGAAAGCTTGGCGTATTTTCTCTGGATCTTGCTTATGCACTAAACGAAAAGATACTTTCGCATTCGCTTGAGAAGCAATAACTGTTTTTATTCCTTCTCCTTCATAACCACCACTAATCCCGTTAACTTCTGCTGTAGGACGCGCCCATACAAGTTCTAAAATGCTCCGTCCTTTTTCACCAGCAGGAATGGAAAGTCCTATAGGACCAAGAAAATTTTCAGCAGTACAATTCAGGGCATTCCATGATTGCAAAATCTGTGAAGGTGTTTCTTCAACTCCATCATAAAAACCTGGAAGCGTTACACGACCATTGTCATCATGAAGTCCTGCTAAGATTTTTGTTAAAATATGAATAGGGTTAGCAGCTACCCCTCCATAAGCACCAGAGTGCAAATCACGATCGGCTGCTGTAATCGTAACCTCTTCTCCTAAAATACCCCGAAGAGCAATACAAACAGATGGTGTATCGGCATCCCACATTGCTGTATCACAAACCAATGCACAATCAGCCTTAAGTTCATCCCTATTTTCTTTTAAAAAAGGAACAAGAGAAGGAGAACCACTTTCTTCTTCTCCCTCAAATAAAACAGTAACCTTAATGGGAAGTTGCCCCGTTTCTTTCTTAAATGCACGACATGCCTCAACAAAGGTCATGAGCTGACCTTTGTCATCAGAAGCGCCACGAGCACAAATAACTTTTTCTCCATCTTTTTCCTTTAATGAAGGATTAAATGGATCATCTTCCCATAAATTTAATGGATCAACAGGTTGAACATCATAATGTCCATAAAATAACACATGCAGACAATCATCTGAAGGCCCTGGATGATGTCCAACAACCATTGGATGACCTGGTGTATCACGCCGTGAAGCCTCAAAACCTATTGTTTTTAAATCTTCTACCAACCAATCAGCTGCTTTACGACATTCATCCTTATAAGCCAAGTCTGTAGAAATCGATTGGAAACGTAAAAGAGAAAAAAGGCGTTCAAGGCTCTTTCCTATATTCTCATCAAGATGTGTTAATACTTTATTCAACATAAAAAAACCTCTCAAGCCTCGTATATTCGTATAATTGTAAGAACCTGACTTTAAGCCTCTTGTAGGATTTTGCAAGACACCTTATTCATTTTTGACACTGTGAGCAGTAAAAACTTGAACGCCCAGCCTGTAAAATACGTATAATAGGCGTTCCACATTCCAAACATTCCTTGCCTTCTCGTCCATAAACTGAAAAAGCGTGTTGAAAATAACCAAGTGAACCATCTATATGCATATAATCACGTAAAGAAGAGCCACCGGACAAAATGGCTTCAGAAATCACATTGCGTATATTTTGTGCTAAAGAATCTGCAAATTCACGTGCACGTGTCGTTTTTGATGCCAATGTAAATGCACTACGTTGTGGAGATAAACGACTCCGCCAAAGTGCTTCGCAAACATAAATATTCCCAAGACCCGAAACAATAGACTGATCAAGTAAAACGCCCTTGAGAGACATTTTTTTATTAACAAAAGCCTTTTGTAAATAACGACCAGAAAACGAATTACTCATAGGTTCAAGCCCTAGCTTATTTAAAAGCGGATGTTCATAAAGCTTGTCCGTATCGACTAAAAGCATAAACCCAAAGCGACGCACATCATTATAAATAAGATGATAAAATTCACCATCCCTTGTCTGAATATCCATGATAAAATGGTCATGCTTAACCAATTTATTTCTCGTTGAAAAAGCTTTTCTCAAAATGTCATTCTCTATACGCCATGAACCAGACATTCCTAAATGGCTTAAAATCGTTTCATTATGAGAAAGATGAAATAATAAATATTTCGCACGTCGACCAAGTTCTATAATTTTTCTGCCGATAAGGCGCTCAGAAAACGCCTCAGGAAAAGGAAAACGCAAATCTCTACGATTAAGTTTGACAGATACTATCTTTGCATCAGTTACAACGGACTCAAGTCCACGACGAACTGTCTCTACTTCAGGAAGCTCAGGCATTACTCTTCTTTAATAATTATACACTTTCCAATCGTATGACTGATAAATTGGCTTCTTCCCCCCCCTCCTCAAAGAACGAAGACTTCCTCTACATCTACTAAACAAATTCTTGATGAGTGGATTTTACTTGGCTTTCTACTCATGTGAGTCATTTAACTAAAGGCTTTATGGCCAAACCCTGCCTTGAATATATACCACACACTCTAAAATACTTAGCGTATCAATGAGACTTGCATACCACCCCACCTTAAATGACGAAGTTTTACAGCATAACAGAATTAAGTCCATTCACCCTTACGAAATACAGGAACTCTTACACCATCTTGGGTAATGCCATCTATGTCAATTTCACCAGAACCAATCATCCAGTCAATATGAATGACACTTTTATTTCCACCACGTGCTGCAATCTCTTCTGATGTCAATGATGCCCCATCTAAAAAGCATTTGGAATAACACTGCCCTAAAGCAATATGACATGCAGCATTTTCATCAAATAAGGTATTATAAAAAAGGAGGTCACTCTTAGAAATTGGTGAAGAATGGGGCACAAGAGCAACTTCACCTAAGCGACTAGCCCCTTCATCACTTTGCAAAACCTGTTGCAAAACTTCCTGACCTGTTGATGCACGAGCCTCAACAATACGCCCTGCTTCAAAACGCATCTCAATATTATCAATCAGTGCTCCTTGATAAGAAAGAGGCTTTGTTGAGCGAACGAAACCTTCAACCTTATGAGCATGAGGAGTCGTGAAAACTTCTTCTGTCGGAATATTCGGATTGCAAACAACACCATTTTGAGATGCAGATGCACCACCATGCCATTCATGATCATCTGCCAAACCAACTGTTAAATCGGTACCTGGTCCTGTAAAATGCAAAGCAGAGAAACGCTGCTCATTAAGCCAAGATGACCGTTGTTTCAAAGCTGCATTATGGACACTCCATGCATGCACTGGATCTTCTTCTGTAACACGTGAAGCAGAAAAAATTGCATCAGCTAATTTTTTAATCGCCTCATTAAGTGGTAAAGAAGGAAACATTGCCTCAGCCCATCCTGCTGTTGGATATGCAACAATCGACCAATTCATAGCAAAATTTGATATTTTCTTGAGTGCCGGCTGGTAAGCTATTGAAGTGGCTTTATTTAAACGTGAAACCTTATCAAAATCCTGATTGGAAAGGAGCAAAGGATTATCCCCAACAATCGCTAAACGCGCTGCCCCATTTTCAAAAGCCTTTGCCATTCCCTCATAGAGCCAAGAAGGAGCACAATCAAAACTAGCCGTATGAGCATTTTCAAAACGTGTAAGTGATAACATATCATCACTAAAAATTGGTGTAATGACACCAGCACCAATCTTATAAGCATGATATGCGATACGCCGAACAAAAGGGAGGGCTGAAACTGGAGCAGTTAAAACAAGATCCTGCCCCTCTTGTAAATTCAACCCCACTTTCACTGTAATTTCTGCAAGACGATTAAGCATTTCAGGCGAAATTGTCTCATGAATATCAAAGTACATTACCAATACCCTTCTTTAAATAGAATGCGTTCTTTATGTCGTCATATTATAAATTGTTATTCAATATCTTTTGAATTTACTTTCTCCACGTATAATTATGGATATCATGATCGCTAAAGAGTTCACTTAATTCATAAACTGCAATGGATTGTAAAAACACTTCCTTGGTCGTGCAAAAATTATCGGTTTGTGTACCGTTTTTCTAACATTGCAACAATTGCATTTAACTGATCTGATGAAGGTAACGCCATAATCGGTTTATTTTCTTCTTTCCTAGCTGGATGTTGAGGCGCATAGGCGGGAATGGGAACTTTATCAAGCTGTACCATCGCAAAAGACGTAGGATGGTCCGTCTTGGACTGTGCTACCTGTGTAGAAGAAGATATACTCTTTTCTGTTCTTATTCCTCTACTTTCTAAACTTTCATCCACAAAGCTTGGCGTATTACCAGAACGTTCTTGGGCAAACGCATAAGCAACATCATAAGGGCGATTATTTGTAGGAATTTGAAGTGATCCATCACGCGATCGTTTTTCATAAAAAGCATTTCCCCCTGCAACATGAACATAGTGCATGTTTTTATACGGAAAAGACAAACCAGCGGTATGAAAAAACTTAGCGTGTTTAACTTTCTTATCTCGTTCACCCCGTAAAACGGCATCAGCCGCTTCTCTTACACGAGCAACAGATGCTTTCTCCGTCATAGGACGTGTTAAAACACCAGGAGCAAACTGCTTATATTGACCAACAACACCACAAATCGTCTTAGGATAGGCGGTCGAATTAACACGATTCATAACAACCGTCCCAACGGCAATCATTCCTTCACGGCTTGTGCGATTTGATTCAAAATACATCGCTCGCATAAGGCATTGACGCTCTGTCAATGGATACGTAACCGTTTTTGTCTTATTATTTATTTTTCCAGTATCTAAATGATTTGAAGCACATCCCACAATAACTAACGGCGCTACACAACAGGTAACAAAAACATTCCAACGATTTTTTTTCATCTTATGCAACACATTCCTATAATCTCTAAGCTATTCAAATTTTGAAATGAGCTTTAAATGTATCTCTCAATAAAGTACATAGCTAATTGTTACCACTCAGTAAAACTTTAATACAAGAGGTAATCAAAAAGTATCTATGCAAAATAAAAAATAAAAAACTCTTAATTTACAGATCGATATTGTTATTCTTCACGATTCAATATAGGCCATAATAACCCAGACGTTTCAATTACAATAAAATAACACTATCCACTTCTTCTACATACGAAAAAAATAATACAGATATCCCCTTTGAATATAAAATTTTAACAAAATGATCTGAAAGGAAATTCCCCTAGAAAACTCCCCTCCAGCCACAGTGTGAATGATGGTATCATTCAATATACAAATATGTCAAATCAAGAGTTAGAAATCTGCCATGCTTCTCTGAAAAAACTCTTTGTTACTTCTTTGTGCTTTTCCATAAGATGGTTATCTTATTCTTTCTATAGCTGCACTCTAAGAAAATACTCATATATCTACAAACTTATTTTATACATATAAGAAAAATTTTAATCTATTTTCTTCTCACCTACCCCAACTTTATAAGTAAGATCATCGCGAGGACGATCAGAAGACATATGATAACCCGTTATGATATAATGCAACATTTCAGCAATATTGGTAACATGATCACCAATTCGTTCAATGTTTTTTAAACAAAACAGTAAGTGCGTACAAACCGTAATATTGCGCATATCTTCCATCATATACGTCAAAAGTTCACGAAAAAGAGAAGTATACAAAGCATCAATCTTCTCATCACGCTCCCGCACAGCGTCAATACGCTCTAATAAGCGACTCGTATAAGCATTTAACACTTCTTTTAATTGATTGAGCGCTAAAGCTGTAATTGTTTCAAGTCCATGATAAAAGGACGCAGATTGACGTATTTCTGAAAGTGCAACAGTCCTCTTAGCAATGTTTTTGGCCATATCCCCAATCCGCTCAAGATCAGAAGAAATACGAATAGCTCCAATAATTTCACGCAAATCGACAGCCATCGGCTGGCGTTTGCATATAATAGCAACCGCTTTTTCATCAATGTCACGTTCTGCTTCATCTAAAAACACATCATCGGCAATCACTGTCGTTGCAAGTTGAAGATCACTACACACAACCGATGCAACAGAACGTTCAATCATCCTTTCTGCATGGCTCCCCATTTCTGTAATCCTTACTCTCAAATATTTTAGTTCTGCATCATAAGAACGGACAGTATGTTTCATAGACATATCTTACACTCCTCAATTCACCTATCCAAAACGCCCCGTAATATAATCTTGCGTCCGTTGCTCTTTTGGTGAAGTAAAGATCATTTCAGTTGCACCAACTTCTACCAAATGCCCTAAATGAAACATAGCCGTATATTGAGAAACACGTGCGGCCTGTTGCATGGAATGTGTTACAATAACAATTGTATAATTTTGCCGTAACGCATCGATAAGCTCTTCAATCCGTGCTGTCGCAATGGGATCAAGAGCTGAACAAGGCTCATCCATCAAAATAACTTCAGGACTAACCGCAATAGCACGTGCAATACACAAACGCTGTTGTTGTCCCCCTGATAAACTTGTTCCAAGATCATGAAGACGGTCTTTTACTTCTTCAAACAAACCTGCCTGCCTCAAACTCTTTTCAACCACATCATGCAATTCAGAGCGTGTTTTAACCAAACCGTGAATGCGTGGACCATACGCAACATTCTCAAATATAGATTTTGGAAAAGGACTAGGCTTTTGAAAAACCATTCCAACACGAGCACGCAATTCTACAACATCAATCCTCTGATCATAAATATTCTCCCCATCTAAGGTAATAAGACCCGTTATTTTAGCACCTTCAATCGTATCATTCATACGGTTAAAACAACGCAAAAAAGTTGACTTCCCGCATCCTGATGGACCAATCAAAGCAGTCACTTGATGTTCAGGAATATCAAGTGTAATACCATGGAGTGCTTCTTTGTCTCCATAAGAAACCTTCACATCCTGACCACGCATTTTAATCTTCATTACAAAAACTCACCTTACAAAAATCTTATCGAAATTGTTATTTTATTAAAATTATTGGCGGCGTTCAAATCGTCGACGTAAAAAAACCGCAGAAATATTCATGATCGCAAGAAAAATCATTAATACAATAATAGCCCCTGACGTCTTTTCAACAAAAGCGCGCTCTGCTTCACCAGCCCACATAAAAATTTGAACAGGCAACGCTGTTGCTGGATCCATGGGAGTCGTAGGAATATTAACAACAAAAGCAACCATTCCAATCAAAAGCAAAGGCGCAGTTTCACCCAAAGCCTGAGCTACTCCAATAATTGTACCTGTCAAAATACCAGGCGCGGCTAAAGGAATAACATGATGAAAAATCATTTGTGTTTTTGATGCCCCCAAACCTAAAGCTGCTGCACGAATAGAGAGAGGAACAGCACGCAAAGCAGAACGTGTTGCAATAATAATCGTGGGGAGAGTCATGAGCGCTAAAACAAGCCCCCCAACAAAAGAAGCGGAACGTGGTAATCCCAAAAAATTAATAAAAACCGCGAGTCCTAAAAGACCAAAGACAATCGAAGGAACAGCTGCAAGATTATTGATATTAACTTCGATAAAATCTGTAAATTTATTTTTACGTGCATATTCTTCCAAATAAAGAGCCGTTGCTATGCCTATCGGAAGTGAAACCAATAAAACAATGCCTATCATATAAAGAGAACCAATAATCGCAACCCCTAACCCAGCAGTCTCAGGACGACTTGAAGCGCCAAGTGTAAAAAAACCAACATTAAATGTTTTATAAAGCGTACCATCATGCGCTAAACGCTTTATCCATTCTATTTGCCGATTAGAAACTTTACGGTTTTTTTCTGCTACATGCAGATCAATCTGCCCCTTATAAGCAGAATCGATATCCGCAGCTGCCAAAACTTTGATTTTTTGCATTGTGCCAATCAGTCTTGGATTCTTTGTCACCATTTCACGGAGTTGAACACGTACACCACTTGAAAACATACGGCTAACATCCCGCAGGGAGGCTCGATCATTTTGATCGATATCAAGTTTCTTGGCTAACGCATTGCGTACAAGAATTGGATAATTCGCCATTATGAGGACCTGTGGATTTGTTTTATGTTGACCACCTGGATCAATAATCTTTTCATCCAAATAAATCGATAATGTCATTTGACTCTGCAAAAAGGCTGTATAACCTTGACTAATGATAGACCATAAAAGCGCAAATAAAAAAAACAAACCAATAAAAATGGCAATCAAACCATAGGCACGAAAACGACGTTCAGCCCAATACCGACGTTTGAGGCTAATATTGCGACGAGGAAAAAGAATTTTTTCATTCATTCATATTGTTCCCGATATTTACGCACAATATAAAGAGCTAGAATATTCATCAAAAGTGTCATGACAAAGAGTGTCATTCCTAATGCAAAAGCCACCAAAGTTTGTGGAGAGTTAAACTCAAAATCACCAGTCAATTGATTAACAATCTTAACTGTCATCGTCGTCATTGCTTCGAAAGGATTGAGTGTTAAGTTTGCAGCAACACCCGCCGCCAAAACCACAATCATTGTTTCACCAATTGCACGCGATGCTGTCAACAAAATTGCTCCCATAATCCCTGGAAGCGCTGCCGGTATAACGACTTTCTTAATTGTTTCAGATTGTGTTGCTCCTAAACCATAAGAACCTTCACGTAAAATGCGTGGAACAGCTGTTATAACATCATCCGACAAAGAGGAAACAAAAGGAATCAACATAATTCCCATCACAACTCCAGCAGTCAAAACACTTTGCGCCATAATAAAACTAACCCCGTCTGAGAGAGAAGCAGAGAGATCTCGTAAAAATGGTCCTACAACCTTCAAAGCAAAAAAGCCATAAACAATCGTTGGAATGCCAGCAAGAACTTCTAACAATGGCTTCACAATTGCTCGCAATCGCGAAGAAGCATACTCGGCCATATAAAGAGCTGAAAATAATCCTATAGGTACAGCAAAAAGCATGGCAACAAATGCAATATAAAGCGTACCAGCAAGAAGTGGTATTAAACCAAATTGTCCTACTTCACCGCTTGAACCGCTCGCGGAAAAACGCGGATCCCAAACCGTTCCTAAAAAGAAATTTGAAAAAGATACAGACTGAAAAAAGCTTATTGTCTGAAAAAACATAGAAAGTGCAATGGCTATTGTCGTCAAGATAGCAACGATAGAAGCACAAACCAGTCCAATAATAATCAAAGATTCAACCTTATTACGCGCACGCTGATGAGGAGCAATTTGCATTATTCCACAGATAAAACCAAAGAATGCAATAGCAAAAAGGAAACCATAACCAATGAACTGAAGCTTTTCAGAAGAAAATACCCATGACTGTGCCATTGTGTACACATCATCCGATACTTCATCAGGTAAAATAAATCCCTTCGCGAATAATTGTGCCTGCACTGTCTTATAGGAAGCGGTAGAAAGATCCCCTTCAAAGTGATGAAGCATTTTGGCAAGACTTCGAAGAGTCTCCCAAAGTAAATCATGATTTACAGGCTCTGTTATATGCGCACTATATGCCTCAAGCTCTTGAGAGGCATTATATTCTAAATAAATTGTACTCCCAGAATCCCAAAAAATTAAAAAAATAAAAGCTGGAATAACAGTAATCAAAAATGTCCACCAGCCATAATAATACGCACGAGAATGCATTTTATGTCGTCTGTATTCAAGAAAGCGTGCACGCATATAAGAAATACAAAAGCCACAAAATCCAAGAATTAATAACAGCAAAATAATGAAGGAAATGCGCATTTTATCTTTCAGTTTTTATAAAAAAATAGCACCCAAATTTCCTATCCCAGAAATCCAACAAATTTTCCCTGCAAATTATTTCAATGTCATTACTCGACCAGCAGAAAAATCAAAACGCTGTGCTTGACGTTCCTTTTCAGGAGAAACAATCAAACCATATTCAGCCAAAGGACCCTCTGGACCAATCATTTGATCAGAAAGAAAAAAATCAACATACTCTCGCAAACCTGAAATAATACCTAAATGTGCTTTCTTAATATAGAAAAAAAGTGGACGAGAAACTGGATATTGTCCACTAGAAATCGTCTCAACTGTTGGCGCAAAACCGTTAATATCGGCAACCTTTAGCCTATCAGCATTATTTTGATAAAAAGACAAACCAAAAATACCAACCCCTGTTTTATTAGAAGTTAGACGCGCAAATGTTTCAGAATAATCACCATCAATATCAACCGCTTTTCCATCCTTACGTACCGCAATACAAGCAGTGTGTATCTCCTTATCATCCATTCCTAAAGACTTCATAACCTCAACTGCCCCACTCTCTTTACACCCCTCAATAAGTAATTTTTCCTCAAAAACTTCACGTGTCCCATGCTTCTCTCCAGGAATATACGCTGCTATCGTCCAATCAGGAAGAGCACTATTAACTGTACTCCATTTCAAAAAATTATTCGGTTGCAATTTTCCGTCTATAATAATTCGAGCAGCAAGGGCTTTATAAACATCTACTGGCTGTAATTTCCAATCAGGCCCCTTAATATCTGTTGCAAAAACAATGCCATCATACCCAATACGTATTTCCTCAACATCTTTTACACCAGCATCAAAACAAGACTGTAATTCACTCGGTTTCATTGCTCGCGAAGCATTAACAATATCAACAGTGTTCTCCCCAATACCACGGCAGAATTCCTTAATACCAGCTCCTGTTCCACCCGATTCGATAACAGGAACCTTAAAATGGGGATAAATTTCTCCAAATGTCTCAGCAATAATCTTTTGATAAGGTAAAACTGTAGATGAACCAGTAATCTGTATTTGATCGCGTGCATTGCCTCCATTTGCTGACAGCAGTAGCGCAAAAATCAATCCCACTCCAATTGATAATACTCTGCTCATCTATAAACTCCCTAAAAATTGAGGACAAAGCCTCTTAATTCATATCATACGGTCATTGTAGTTCACATTTGCACCATAACAAATATAAAAAACAATATGGATCATTTTTTTAAAACCATGTTTTTATCTTCTGTCAAATAAATTCATTTGAACGCTTGAACTCAATAACATCCCAAAACAAATGAGCAACATCTGTACCGCAGAAGCGTTTAATTTCACGAATTCCCGTAGGAGACGTCACATTGATTTCTGTTATATAATCTCCAATCACATCAATCCCCACAAAAAGAAGACCTCGTTCCTTTAAGGCTGGACCAATGCGTTCACAAATCTCATAATCACGTTTTGTTAACTCAACATTTTCCGCGCGACCTCCAACATGCATATTAGAGCGCACATCTGTTTCTGTCGGAATTCGATTAATAGCTCCAACAGGTGCACCATCAAGCAAAATAATCCTTTTATCTCCTTTTCGTACTACCTCTAAATAGCGCTGAACAATAAAAGGTTCGTGATAAATTTCTGCAAACATTTCCAACAATGATGCTAAATTGCGATCATCTTGTTTTAAATAAAAAACACCAGCGCCCCCATTCCCATAAAGTGGTTTAACAATAATATCGCCAAATGTCTTTCTAAAAGCTGTTATTTCTTCAATATCTTTGGTAATTAGTGTTTCTGGCATCAAATCGGAAAATTCAGTAACAAAAATTTTTTCTGGACTGTTGCGTACCCATGCCGGATCATTCACAACAAGTGTTTTAGGATGAATACGTTCTAACAAATGAGTCGTGGTGATATAATTGAGATCAAAAGGGGGATCTTGGCGTAAAAGAACCACATCCATATCTGTTAATTCTGTGCGAACAGGCTTTTCTAATTGATAGTGGCTTCCCTCTTTATCATGTACAATCAATGGCTCTAGTCGTGCAATCACACAACCATCGCACAGAGATAAACGATCTGGTGTATAATGGAAGAGAGAATGTCCACGTTCTTGTGCTGCTAAAGCGAGTGCAAATGTCGTATCTCCTTGAATCCGAACTGTTGAAATATGATCCATCTGAATGGCAATTTTCATAAATAAATCCTCCCTATCCTAAAAGCAGACTGGTCTATGCATCATAAACTTAGTAAACAATAAAAGAACTATGACAAGAGAAAATTTATGACACAAGAAACAGATACAAAATTAAGCAACGAAGAAATCGAACGCTATGCACGCCACATCATTTTGCCTGAGATTGGTGGTGCAGGGCAACAAAAGCTAAAAAAAGCACGTGTCCTTGTTGTGGGCGCTGGTGGTCTCGGTGCTCCTGTCTTAACCTATTTGGCTGCCGCAGGTGTTGGAACCCTTGGAATTATCGATAATGACATTGTTTCACTTTCCAATTTACAACGCCAAGTTATTCATAAAACAAGTGCAATGAACAAAAGCAAAACAGACAGTGCTGAAACCACTATAAAAGCAATAAATCCCCATGTTGTAGTTGAAAAACACACCCTACGCTTAGATAACAGTAATGTGGATAAACTGCTCAATGCTTACCACATCATTGTTGATGGAAGTGATAATTTTACGACACGCTATCTTCTTGCTGATCACGCTGCCCAATGTAAAAAACCTTTAATAAGTGGTGCTGTAGAACGTTTTAATGGCTCATTAACCGTCCTTATGCCATATAAAGACAATAATCCTCACTATCGCGATTTATTTCCCACGCCTCCTGCTCCCGATACTATTCCAACATGCGCTGAAGCTGGAATTATCGGTGTTTTACCCGGTGTTATTGGGACCCTACAAGCAATGGAAGTTATTAAAATGATCACAAACATCGGAGAGCCATTAGTAGGAAAGATTCTTCTCTATAATGGATTATTAGCACAATTTAATATTATTACTTATAAACGCTCAAATTATAAAGAAAATGCCATAGTTATTAAGAAGCTTGGAGAATCTTGATGATGTTCTCTCTTCCACTAACTTTTAGCACTCTCGCAATATGTATTGAAATACTAATATTTTATCGTAAGTCATCGAAACATTGTAACTAATGAAACCTATTAAATTTATCACAAATATGGAAAACCTTTTGTGAAAAAATAATTCTCTATAATGGATTATCATCATAATTTCATGTCATCGTCTATAAATAGACAGAGACTCGTGCAAACTTAGCTCCCATCAGTATTCTTGTGTAAAAAATTTTCAACGTAGATAAAAATACAATCAACGGAACTCTATTCAACTATTTTACTAGTCACACATAAAAATTGTTTCACATGAAAGTGCTCACTTCAAACCATAACCTATAAATAATCTAAGTCATATTTTAGTGATCGGTACTATAAAAGGTCAATGATCTGTCCACACACTTCTAACCTTAAGAGAAAACGTCTATTCATCAAGCATCATAAAATGCAGCTTAGGATTATTGCACGTATAAGAACAATCAATTGTCTCAGTTCATAAGAAAAATACATGGGAATTGATGTGTATAGAAGGATTAAGATAAACCTCATGGAGAGCTTTAATTACATAATTATTACATTCAGAAGCAGAAAGCTGCGGCTCATGAATTGATAATCCTTCAGCAATAATTTCACAGACAAGTATATGTAGAAAAAGTGAAGCACACAAATCTTGAAAACCAATCTACAGACGACAGTGTAAAAAGTGCATTTTTATAAAAGATCTCTTTAAAATAAGCGAGTAAATATGCAATGTTAAATGTGTTCTGTTTTGCGTGAGGGGCGTTCCCCCTAACAAAACATCAATAAGAGCTCTTTTTATAAAACTGTGAAACTAAAATTACAAAAAAATCAGACTTCTTTCTAAAATTAACATCTATGGTATAAGTTAATTTGGCTCGTTCGCTTTATTATTATCCATTGGTAAAGGAACAGGATGATCGGATAAACTGCGTAAATAAAGCAAAAGATCAGCACGATCTTGGTCATTTTTAATTCCACGAAAAGACATAATAGTCCCAGGAAAAGCTTCACGCGGAGAACGCAGATAACGATCTAACGTTACAAAATCCCATTTTTGATCAGAGTGCGCACGCAATGCCCGTGAATAAGCAAAACCTGCTGCTGATGCCAAAGGGCGGTCAACAATCTCCCAGAGAACTGGACCAACACGCCCTGCTTCATTGCGTCCAGAAGTATGGCATATGGCACATTGGCGAAAAATTTTACGGCCATTTTCAAAATTGCCTTGTTGAAGTCGGCTATTTAGTGATAGGGAAACATCAGGTGCTTTCTGTTTTTCTTTAAATATATCGTTCTTGGTAACTGTATGATAATATTGAACCGATGTAGGATGATCATAAACTATATTGCTGAGTGTGGAAATTCCCACAACAATGATCAACACACATAAACAAGCAAAAACAAAATAGATAACTCTCCAGCGATTCATAAAAACTCAAATGTTCATGGTTTCATTACCATTTTTAGTATAAGCTTTTTCTTTATAACACACAACATCCTAAATGCATCACAGACGACGTTTGGAATCTTGCAATGGCTCTTGAACCAATTATTCTTATCCCTGCCCGTATGGGCTCAACCCGTCTACCTCAAAAAGCTCTCGCTGAAATCGCTGGAAAGCCGATGATTGTTCATGTCGCAGAACAAGCAAAAAAAGCCGCATTAGGTCGAACCATCGTTGCAACAGATCATAATGATATCGCTAAAGCTGTTGCAGATTATGGGCATGAATACATCATAACACGAGGTGATCATAAGTCTGGATCTGATCGTATTTATGAAGCTTTAGTACGCATTGATCCTGAACAACGCTACAACGCCATTTTAAATATACAAGGTGACCTACCAACAATCATGCCTCGTGAAATCATTCGTGCACTACGCCCTTTAGAAAATAGCTTTACTGATATTGCAACCTTGGGTGCTCAAATCATTGAAGAAAATGAAACAAGAGATCCCAATGTTGTCAAGATCATTGGGACACCGCTTTCTCAAAATCGCCTTCGTGCTCTTTATTTTACTCGCGCCACAGCACCCTATGGAGATGGTCCTCTTTATCACCATATTGGAATATACGCCTATAAGCGCGAAGCACTTGAAAAATTTGTATCATTCAAACCCTCACCACTTGAGAAACGTGAAAAACTTGAACAATTACGTGCATTAGAAAACAATATGCGTATTGATGTGGAAATAGTCGATACAATTCCCTTAGGTGTAGACACACAACATGATCTCGATAGAGCTTGTGAGATTTTAGCATGAAAATACTTAAAAAAACCAATAAAATTTCTTTCCAAGGAGAATACGGCGCTAATTCCCATATTGCTTGCTCCAATATGTTCCCCAATATGGATGCTGTTCCCTCTGCTACTTTCGAAGACGCTCTTAATTTAGTGGAAAGCGGGAAAGCTGATCTTGCTATGATCCCTATTGAAAATACTCTTGCAGGGCGCGTTGCAGACATTCATCATCTTTTACCGCAGTCGTCTCTTTATATTATTGATGAATATTTTTTACCTATCCATTTTCAACTCATGGTTTTGCCCGGCGTTACATATGACGAAATTAAAACCGTCCACAGCCATACGCATGCCCTTGCACAATGCCGAAAAATCATACGAAACAACGGTTGGAAACCTGTTGTTTCTGCTGACACCGCTGGAGCTGCAAAATTTATTAAAAAAAATGCTAAACGTTCACAGGCTGCCTTAGCACCTTTAATCGCAGCAGAACTCTATGGACTTGATATTCTTGAAAGAAATGTTGAAGATAACCCTCATAATATTACCCGTTTTGTCATCTTTTCACGCTCCAAACGACATGTCCCCAAACCTCAAAATGGCGAAAAAATCATCACCAGTCTTCTTTTTCGAGTGCGCAATGTCCCCGCTGCTCTCTATAAAGCTATGGGAGGATTTGCAACGAATGGTATCAATATGACAAAATTAGAAAGCTATCAAATTGGTGGAAATTTCAATGCAACACAATTCTTTGTTGATATTGAAGGACATCCTGAAGACCCGATGATGAAACTTGCCTTAGAAGAATTATCTTTCTTTTCTGCAGAACTGCGTATTATCGGTACTTATCCAGCACAAAACGATCGAACATCGTATATATAAAAGAAATTAAGCTGCTATCATTTTTTGTTGATATCAAAAAGCATCGTAAAAATTTCATAATGCAACGCATCTTGAAAGGGCTTGTTTTTTTCTACTCAACACCCTTTATAAACACTGAAGAAGAAAAAACAGCTCGTAACAGAATATATAAATTATTTTCATAATATTTTCTCACAAATTATATCACGATAAACCGCAATTCAACTCGTATAAAAACCAGTGTAAAAAATACAGTAACCAAAAATAAAAACGCTTGTACCATCTATTTCCCTTTATATATTCAAAGAGAGACTCTTGAGAAAAGTCATTTCCTCTGACAATATTCCAATAAAGATAACGAACTTCTAAATTCGCTCTCAAAACAATTAAAATTATTATACATAATAGAGCATTCAAATCTCTTAGATTAATACCATTCTAAACATAGTTTGAAACTAGAAAATGCAACTTAGCCCTGATTTTAGCATTAAGTTTGAGCTTTTATCTTTATAAAAATTGATTTATGATTCACCTCACTTTAGAAAAAGGAGAGGATAATGAAAAAAGTCTTCACGCGAGGATTATTAGCTGCAAATATTCTCGCCTACTCTAGTGTTGCATTTGCTGGCTTTGGTGAAAAAAAATGGAATTTTGCGCGGGATGAAAGTGTTGTGATCACACCATCCTATACATTCCAGCAAGGAGTTGAATACTCTTGTAATATCTTTAAACCGAAAAAAGTATCCTTTACTTTATCATACTCTGCCCCTTCTGATTTAAACAAATTGAGAATTTTTGTTGATGATGAAAAGAAAATAACCCATGATAAAGAAAAGAAAATCTTTACCCTAAAAAATATAAAATCTCTTCATATAAGTTTTCCTTGGTCAGGACGTTATATTTTTAAAAATATTACGAACAAAAAAGTTGTTGGAACAGATTGTGACACAGGAGGTTATGATTAACAATATTTCTATAACATCTAAATTTGAGTAGAGTTATTCTTTTTTTTAGGTGTTTTTTTCAAAATACGGCATAATGAGCCATTAAAACTAATCGCTGAAAAGATTATTTTTATACTAATATGGCAAACCTTAAGATGCTTATAAGGTTAGATATTAAAGAACTTTTGCGAAAACTAGAAGACTAAACTTAAATTGTTCTGTATTTTCTACTATCAGAGCTATTTTTTTAATAAGAATATAACTTCTATCTTCGCAACTGCTTTATTTTAAGTACTATAAAGCACATCGTACCCAAATCACTTAGATAAACAGAAAGTAAAATTTGCATCTGCAGACGCATTCCTCACTGCACTTTAAGTCATACTCATTCAGCTTTTTATAAAAATTTATCTCGCTTTTCTCTTTTCGTTAAAAAATCTAATTATTTAAAGCTATAAAATGTCGTGTATATAAAATACCATTTTTACAGTTATAAAATCATAAATCTGTGCCAGCCACCATTATTATTTTATAGCTTTTAAATTGCATCGTCTCTTGTATGAGTACAGTCCTTAAAAGATATGTGAAATCTTTTCTCCAATAATGGGAACACATATATTGATTTATCTAGTGATGAGCCCAACGTCTTTAATGAAGAAAATCAGCACTCAAGAAAAAAGAGCGATAACATCTACTCAAGATTTACATTCATAGATGTTAAAAGAAAAAATATTACGTATTTGATATTCTCGTTCACAATAGAAATGATGGAGTGGTATTATAAGATAAGACATTAACTCACTATAATTAAGTCTTTGATATTCATACTGAATCAATTAAAATCGTTTTCTTGAAAGTTACAAAGAGGAGTGGTGTGTGAGTAAAATTGATTGAAAAAAGGAATAAAAATGTTCCTTATGAAACCTCTCAAATGCAAAGGATTGCAACATTGGGGAGATGTTAAATAATATAAGGGTTCTGGCTTGTACTTTTATTAAACATAAAGATGGTAGTGCACAATGGACTTATACCTCAGCGGCAGTATGTATACACTTTACAAGTGATGTGATGAAATAGAGTTAAAAATATTTCGTGTAAAAGCATGTAAATGTAAAACTTAAGTGTATTGTGTTTAGAGTGTTCTGTTTTGTATGAAGGGGGAGACGTCATTGAATCAATATTTTATAATTTTCATAAACAATATTCTTCCTCTAAATTTCTCATTATAATTCATTGCACGATCTATATGCTTTATTTTCCTTTTTTGCCGTTGCAAATTTTAATGATTCAACTTCGTAATTTTAGAACAGACGGAGCTATCCTAAAATTCTTACAGGCAAGTTTGAACGAATGATTATAATTATACATTCAGATTATCTTAAACGAAGAAAATATTTTCATCCCCAATAAATATGAAAAACTCCTGCTATGAAAACTGATAAATCCTCAATCTCTTTGTTGTTTATATGTCAATAAATTAAACGCAAAGGAAAATTCTTTGTCGTTCTTAGGATATTTTTCGTTTCCGAGCTTGATTTTTCATTCCAAATCGACAATATGAACTCGGGAGGTTGGTGGTGGACGAACTACTCGCCAACTGGGTCAGGTCTGGAAAGAAGCAGCCCCAACGAGTTCTGGTACGGGTCATTGTTCCAACCTCCTATTTTGCTGAAGAAATTATTTTTTATGCTGTCTTTTAGCGAGGTATTTTTAATCTTCAGAGCGGCATTTGTATGCAGCAAATAAAGGGATTTTGTTGTTTTTAAACAAATTGTCCCATAAATAATTTGATTAAGAAAAAATCCTTTTATATGAGACTACAGTATTGATCTATGCTTTTGTATTATCAAAATGTACGCATAAAGAACTTCGAAGTTGGAAATATTCATGGAAAATTTACCGGTAGAAACAGCCTATCGTGTTCTTGCTCGTAAATATCGACCCCAAAACTTCTCTGACCTCATTGGTCAGGAAGCTATGGTGCGTACTCTCACCAACGCCTTTGAAAAAGGTCGTATTGCACAAGCGTGGATGTTAACAGGGATTCGTGGCGTAGGTAAAACCACAACAGCACGTATTTTGGCACGTGCGCTTAATTATAAAACAAAAGATATTGACCAACCAACAACTGTATTGGACTCTCTTGGTGAACATTGCACACAAATTATCGAAGGACGCCATATTGATGTTATAGAAATGGATGCCGCTTCTCATACGGGCATTGATGATATTCGTGAAATTATTGAACAAATACGCTATCGTCCTGTTTCTGCACGCTATAAGGTTTATATTATAGATGAAGTACATATGCTCTCAACACAAGCCTTTAATGGTTTATTGAAAACCCTTGAAGAACCACCGTCGCATGTAAAATTTATTTTTGCCACAACAGAAATTCGCAAAGTTCCTATTACAATTCTTTCGCGTTGCCAACGTTTTGATTTGCGACGTATTGAATCAAAAGCTTTGAGTGCACATTTGCGCCAAATTGCGAAATATGAAAAGGTAGAAGTAGAAGATCAAGCACTCTCTATTATTGCCCGTGCTGCAGAAGGATCTGCACGTGATGCATTATCCATTTTTGATCAAGCGATTGCCCATAGCAATGGCAATGTTAATGCTATTGCGGTGCGTACAATGTTAGGATTAGCTGATCAAGCACGTATTATTGATCTTTTTGAATTTATCATGAAGGGCGATGTTGTCAATGCGTTACATGAATTACGCAGTCAATATGAAGCAGGTGCTGATCCTCTTACTATATTGACAGAACTAGCCGATTTTAATCATCTGGTCACACGTTTACGTTTTACACCAGAAATAGTGGAAGATTTCTCACTAACTGAAGAACAACGTTTAAAAAGTTTAGACTTTTCAAAAAAACTTTCCGTTCCTGTTTTATCCCGAAACTGGCAAATGTTACTCAAAGGATTACAGGAAGTTAATCAAACTGCACGTCCACTTCAAGCCGCTGAAATGCTTTTAATTCGTCTTGCTCACACAGCTGACCTACCAACTCTTGATGAAGCTTTAAAAAAGCTTACGCAAGAAAAAACACCTCTCACACTCGTTACAAATTCTTCTCATCAAGAATCTACGAATGCAAATAATATAGCAAAAGAAACAACGGTCAATGCCCATACTTTCTCAAGCGTTACCAATACATTATCAGATTTAAAAACATCTTTGAAAAGCCAATTAGATAATTCCTTACAACCGGAAAATTTAGTTAAAAATCAAACTCTTGAAAAAACCAACGCCCACGAAGTAACAAAAACTCTTGAAACTTTTCAATCTACTGATCTTTCTGAAAAGATTGAAAATTTATCGCATTGTGTCACACAAATAACAGAAGAGATTACTGAACCTAAAACTCTCGTAATTAATTCTTTGCACGATATTGTTCAATTAGCCGAACAGCATAATGACACTCCTTTCAAACTCCTTATTAAAGAATTTGTTCATCCTGTTTCTTTTGAAGCTGGGCATATTACCTTAAGACTTTCTGAAAATACCCCACAATTTCTTGCTCATGATATAGAAAAAAAGATATCTCAATGGACAGAAAAACGCTGGACAATAACTTTTGTTAATGAAGGAGGTGGCCCAACCTTACAGGAGGAAAGTATAGCGATTCAAAAGACTCTTTTTTCCAATGCAGAAACAGATCCTGATATCGCAAAAATCCTCAATCATTTCCCAGAAGCAAAAATTGTCGATATTCGACTCAATAAAGAAGAAAATGATCTTGATTTACTCCCCAATACCTTTAAAAATGCTGATATTTTTAAAAATAAAAATGATATCAATGATGAATAAGGATACCTATTCCTATGCGTGAAATGATGAGCATGATGAAAAAAGCCAAAGAAATGCAAGAAAAAATGCAGAAGATTCAAGAAGAAATAGCTAATCTGCAAGCTGTGGGCACTGCAGGAGGTGGTCTCGTCAATATCACTTTAAATGGAAAAAATATTATAACAGCAATTCAAATTGATCCTTCATTACTCAAACCTGAGGAAGCTGAAATTCTTGAAGATCTCATTATGGCGGCTTATAATGAAGCAAGAACAAAAATCGAAGTCGCAATAGAAGAAAAAACCAAAAGTATGACCGCAGGGCTACCACTCCCATCAGGTTTCAAGCTTCCATTTTAATGAAACGGATTTTTTCCGTGGGACAAAAATATGTCTAAATACATTGCAGGACCTGAGATTGAACGTCTCATTCAGATTTTATCACGGTTACCAGGTCTTGGTCCACGTTCAGCACGTCGTGCTGCGCTTCATCTTATCAAAAAAAAAGAGACATTGCTGGAGCCTTTGGGAGCGGCTATACAAGCAGCTATAGAAAAAGTCGGCATTTGTTCTGTTTGTGGAAATGTCGATACCATTGATCCTTGTTCAATTTGCACAGATTTACGCCGCGATGATACAACAATCATTGTTGTTGAGGATATTGCTGATCTGTGGGCTCTTGAGCGCGCAAAAACTTTAGCCGCACGTTACCATGTGTTGGGTGGACGACTCTCTCCCTTAGATGGAATAGGCCCTGATGAACTCAATATTGCCACCTTAATACAACGTGTTGTACAAAACCCTATTACGGAGATTATTCTTGCTGTCAATGCGACTGTCGAAGGTCAAACAACTGCTCACTATATCACCGATCAGCTTTCCAATTTTCCAGTTAAAATTACGCGACTTGCTCATGGTGTCCCTGTAGGAGGCGAGCTTGATTATCTTGATGACGGAACTTTAGCAGCAGCTGTACAAGCAAGAACAAATCTTTAAAACTTTTTCTTCTTAACCTTTAGCTTTTTAATGACGGGGGAATATTCAAGTGATCAAGAAAAAACTCTCACTTTTAAACGACTTTGGTCCTGGTATTTTAGTATGTTTACTCATATCAGCCTTAGCTTATGGTTTAGAAGTTGTAGAAAAACAGCTTTTTGCAGAAGCGTGGCTTGAAAGCCTTGTTTTGGCAATTCTTTTAGGCTCTATTACCCGTAGTTGTTTTACTTTGCCAACATATTTTCAAAAAGGTATCACCTTTTGTGCAAAAACACTTCTCGAAATTGCTATTGTTCTTCTAGGTGCAAGCATTAGTATTAATGCAGTCCTTTCAGCTGGTTGGAATTTACTTGCTAGCATCGTATTCGTTATATTCATAACAATTATCCTTAGCTTTGTCATTGGTCGACTTTTCGGGCTTTCTACACATTTAGCAATGTTAGTTGCTTGCGGGAATGCTATTTGTGGCAATTCAGCTATTGTCGCTGTTGCACCTGTCATAAAAGCAAAACATGACGATGTAGCCGCGTCAATTGCCTTCACTGCTCTTTTAGGAATTCTTATTATTTTATTTTTACCCTTTTTACATCCATCTCTGAATTTGTCATTTAGCCAATATGGTGTGCTTGCTGGCATGGTTGTTTATGCTGTACCACAGGTTTTAGCAGCAACAGCATCTGTCTCTTTTCTGAGTGTTCAAATTGCAACAATTGTTAAATTGGTACGCGTTCTCATGTTAGGTCCTGTTATTTTTATTCTATCAATTATCTATCATCGCTCAGCACAAACACGTTTTCGTCTACATACTCTTGTGCCATGGTTTATAATCGGCTTTATTATCATGATGCTTATCCGCTCAAGCGGACTTATTCCTGAAACGGCTATAAATCCGATCAAACTTACTGCTCAGGTGTTCACTATCATTTCAATGGCAGCATTAGGTTTAGGTGTTGATATACGATCATTAAAAAAAGCAGGATGGCGCGTTATTTTGGCTTCAACCTGCTCCATAATTATTCTCGGTATTTGTAGCCTTATCATGATACAATTGAATGATTTAAATCATATAATACTTTGAAATATGCATTAATTGTTTCTTTTTTTAAGGGAGTATGCAATCAACCCAAAGTCCTCATTATTATTGAAATCAGTTCTTTCATAAACCAGAAAAAGTTCTAAAATACTGCTCATTATTCTATACAAAAAATTGAAAATGCTACGATATGAAGTGAAAACTATCGAATTTGCTTTTTCAATAAGCTTTTCAGTCTATAGTGATTTGCAACGGTATAGTATTCAATATGGAACGCATACAAAATAATGCTCTTTATTTCAGATCTGATTAAGTTAATTTTTTTTATAGAAGACAGAATATATTTATGTTGCTCATTCACGTACTTGTAAAAAAATACCTCTCAAGGCACATGAACTCCCTTTCAAGGCTGTGCCTGTGAATAATATAATTAAAATCCCCATGAAGTGTCCAAAATACATTGTTCATCCCCCTCTTCGCTTTATGAAGTAACAAGCCCTAGCATCATACTATTATTAACTCCCAATGTTGCAATAGCTCTTGCATTTAAATGGTTTATGAGAGAAATTTTACTCTTTTCTTCAATAGTTTTATCCACACGCCAACTCTCTTTCATGCCGTGTAAGAAAAAGATTTTAATTTATGAGTTTGAAATGAAAAAATCTTACAATATCCAAGGATATTATTGAACATGGCAATAATAAAATATTATTATAAAATCAATTCATTGATAACAAAAACCAATAAGAAGCACATCAACATCTCGTTCTATCCCATAAAAAGATATTGTTGCTTATTGGCACTAGTAACTTTCTTACAAATGAAATATACGATAATGAAAAGATTAAAAATACAGCAGGACTTTTATTTATCGTTTTATTCAACTAAAATATTTTTATGCTTATCCTTGCTATAGATACTGCTTCGATTTATTGTGCTGTTGCGCTTATTCGTCATAAATCTGTTATTGCGCGTATCAATGAGCGCATGAACAAAGGACATGCTGAAAAACTTATTGAGCAGATTACACAAATAATGACACAAGCCAATATGACGCTTGATCAAGTTGAGCGTATTGCTGTCAATATTGGACCTGGGTCATTTACTGGTGTACGTGTCGGTGTTGCAACAGCACGCGCTTTGGCATTAGCACTTGAAATACAAGCTGTTGGAGTGAGTGCTCTTGAAGCGTTAGCAGCACAAGTCATAAACAATAAAAGTACAGCATCGGCAATTACTGTTGTCATTGAAGCAGGGAGAGGGATGTTCTATCATCAAAATTTTCATAATAATCTCACACCTTTGGGAGAACCGGGATTAAAAACAATGGAAAATATCCTCGAAGATTTGCCAAAAAAAACCCGACTGACTGGCCCAGCTGCTGATGTCATTGTGCAGCATATGAAAAACCATAAAATATACGAAAAAATTGTCCTAGAAAAAATCCCCTGCGAAGCGGCTGATATTGTAAACTATGCTTATCTTGCTGCAAACAAACAACCACAAAATTCACCTCGCCCACTCTATCTACGCAGTGCTGATGCAAAACAACAAACCGATTTTGCTTTACCACGAAAAAAATAATGTCCAAATTTTCATTGACAAAAAAAGATTTTGAGATTGCTCCGCTACAAGTTCATGATAGTGCTGCTCTTCATCAAATTCATCAGCATTGTTTTACCCCTTCTTGGGAAAAACAAGCTTTTGATAATTTCTTAACAGATCACTCTATCTTCGGATACAAAGTTTTTCTCATTGATCGCTCTGATCAAATTTTAGGCTTTTGCCTATGCCGTCTCATCCTTGATGAAGCAGAAATCATCACAATTGCTGTTCATCCTCATTATCGTCAAAAAGGAATTGGTACCTTTCTTATCGAAAGCACAGTTCACTATCTTCACGACAAGGGCGCCATAAAATTATTCTTGGAAGTAGAAGCCACAAATCTTTCTGCTTTGAACCTTTATCAACGCTTTGAATTTCAAAAAATTTCTGAACGTCTTGCCTATTACGCGTCAAAAAATGGTCGTGGTGATGCAATTATCATGCAAAAAACTTTTAAGCAAATAGATTGAGATTTGTGTAAAAAACATTTAGACAAGCACTATGAATAAAGTAAATCCTAAAAATACATCTCCTGTTGCTCCTAAAAAGGTTTTTATCAAAACTTATGGATGTCAAATGAATGTTTATGATAGCCAACGGATGACTGATAGTCTCAGTTCGCAAGGCTATGTGACAACACAAATTCCCAATGATGCCGATCTTATTCTTGTTAATACCTGTCATATTCGTGAAAAAGCAGCAGAAAAACTTTATTCTGATCTCGGTCGTTTGCGCGTTATGCGTCAAGAGCGCACACCTGATAAACCCCTTATGGTTGGTGTAACAGGTTGTGTTGCACAAGCTGAGGGAAGTGAAATCTTGCGCCGTGCTCCAACAGTGGATCTTGTTATTGGTCCACAAATGTATCATCGCCTGCCAGAATTGTTAGAAAAAGCCAAACAAGGGAAAAAAATTATCGAAACAGACTATGCTGTTGAAGATAAATTTGCTCATTTGCCGCCCCATAATAAACATGCAGTAAGAAAACGAGGTGTGAGCGCATTTTTAACAGTACAAGAAGGGTGCGACAAATTTTGCACTTTTTGTGTTGTTCCGTACACACGCGGTGCTGAAATATCACGGTCTGTCGAGCAAATTACTGAAGAAGCCCGCCAGCTTATTGAAGCAGGTGTTAAAGAGATTACGCTGCTTGGACAAAATGTCAATGGTTGGCATGGACAAAGTGCTGATGGCAAAACTTGGCGTCTTGGCGATCTTCTTTATCATCTTGCAAAACTCGATGGTTTAAAGCGTTTGCGTTACACAACCAGCCACCCGCGTGATATGGATGATAGCCTTATTGCCGCACATCGAGATCTTGATATGTTAATGCCTTACCTCCATCTGCCTGTTCAATCAGGTTCAGATCGCATCTTAAAAGCCATGAATCGCCAACACAAAAGTTCTCATTATCTTCATCTTATTGAAAAAATTCGGACTGCACGACCCGATATTGCCTTTTCAGGTGATTTTATTGTAGGATTTCCAGGCGAAACAGATGAAGATTTTGAAGAAACCATTAAACTTATTCAACAAGTGCAATACAGTTCAGCTTATTCTTTTAAATATTCCCCCCGTCCTGGAACAGTGGGAGCCACAATGAAAAATCATGTTGATGAATCTGTAAAAGATGCCCGACTTCAACATTTACAAATCCTTCTCCTTGAGCAACAAAATGCGTTTTTGCGTTCTAAAATTGGTCAAAAAACGAACGTTCTCATCGAAAAACCTGGACGTCACTCAGGGCAAATGGTAGGACGTTCCCCTTGGCTTTTACCTGTTGTCGTCGATACAGAAGCCTCTACAGGTAGCGTGATAGAAATTCATATTAAAAATGCAAGCTCAAACAGTTTTGTTGGTGAAGTGACAAATAGATAAACATGCCTCTAACACCTTGTTCACAATAAATATTTTGGAAAACTCTTTTATTTTAAAAGAAAACGATTACATCTAAAGCGTGCACTTTTTGTAAAAAATTGTCTTTATAAAGTTTACTTAACAAAATGTGCAATATTTATGTAGATATGGAGAATAGACTGAAAACTTCAACCGAAAAAATAAAGCGTATTAAAGAAAAAGTAAATACGTCCCTTGAAAAGGCTGATACCTTGAAACAAACAAGCGCTTCAGATCTGAGCCAAGTTGTTTTGATTTTCGAAAATAATAAATATGCAAAAGCAGTTTTTGGTAAATTTGACGAAAATCTCGCTTATATCGAAAAAAAACTCGAACTTAGTATTCATCCGCGTGGTAATGAAGTCTTAATCCGTGGAAATATTTCTGTTATAAAACGTGCGCAATATGTATTGCAGCAGCTTTATGAACGAGCCAAAACACATCAAGAGCTCACTTTATCAGATATAAAAGGAGCGATTTCTATGGCAAATATACCAAAGAAGCAGAAAGAAGACACAATAGCACACAAATCTGCAACGAAACGTATACCAGCAAGGTTGAGTACCCATAAAAAAATAATTCATGCAAGAACTCCAACACAAGACGCTTACATAAGCGCTATGGAGCATACTGAACTTGTGTTTGGTATAGGACCAGCAGGAACAGGAAAAACGTATCTTGCTGTTGCTCATGCTGCAATGCTTCTAGAACGCGGTATCATTGAGCGAATTATTCTCTCACGTCCGGCTGTTGAAGCTGGAGAACATCTTGGTTTTCTTCCCGGTGATCTCAAAGAAAAAGTCGACCCATATTTACGACCACTTTATGATGCTCTTTATGATATGATGCCCGCTGAAAAAATAGAACGCATTTTAGCCTCTGGTGTCATAGAAATTGCTCCTCTCGCCTTTATGCGCGGACGAACACTTGCCCATGCCGCTGTTATTCTTGATGAGGCACAAAATACTACACCCATGCAAATGAAGATGTTTCTCACACGTCTTGGAGAAGGAACGCGTATGATTGTTACCGGTGACGTAAGCCAAATTGATTTGCCTATAGGGCAAAAATCAGGTCTCATTGAAGCAATTCGCATTCTTTCAAATGTAGAAAGTATCGCAATTGTGCATTTTGATGAAAAAGATGTTGTACGCCATCCACTTGTTGCTGCTATCGTTGGTGCTTATGATCGTGATTCAGAAATACAAAATAAAAAAAATCATTCGCATGCGATGCATTAAAAAATGAATTTGATTCATCATGATTATTATTGATATAATGATTAAAAGCGCAGGGTGGAATGATGAGAAAATGCTTTATAATATCACTGAAAAAGCATTAATGACAACTATGCATCATGTTTCATTGGCAAATGTTGTAAGCGAGATTAGCTTGCTTTTTACGAATGATGAACATATGGCACAAATCAATGCACAATGGCGCAACAAAAACAAATCTACTAATGTATTATCCTTTCCTGCTTTTCCACTTAAGGCTGGAAATCGACCTGGTCCCATGCTCGGTGATATTATTATTGCCCGAGAAACTGTTGTTTTCGAAGCAGAGAAAGAAGGAAAAACATTTCAAGACCATTTAACACATATGATTGTTCATGGTATCTTGCATCTGCTTGGTTATGACCATGAAACTGATGATGAAGCATATAAAATGGAAAAGCTCGAAAGAGAAATTCTTCAAAAGCTTTCCATAAGAGATCCTTACGCATAATTGTCTATCAATGATAAAATTTAACTTTTAAAATTAATATTACAAGCATACCATTTAAAGCCTCTTATTTATCTATTATAAGAAAGAAAGTTTAGAAGATTTCAAAACCATGGACAACAAAATAAATACACAAAATAATAGTCAAACATCTTCTAACAATGAAAAAAAATCTTCTCAACAGACGAATCATACAGAAAAATATTCTCTGATGAATCATTTATTTTCATTCTTACGTGGTCGTAATTGTGCACCTACGTCACTGCGCGATGATCTTACCGTTGCCCTCACGACTAACAATGAAAAAGATACCGCCCCCTTCTCGCCTGAAGAACGTACTATGCTGCATAACATTTTACGTTTACGTGAAGCACGCGTGGATGATGTTATGATACCTCGTTCTGAAATCGAAGCATTAGAAATAAACACTTCACTTGGAGAAACCCTTAAATGTTTTGCAAAAATTGGTCATTCTCGCATACCCGTTTATGCTGAAACTTTAGATGATCCGCGCGGCATGATCCATATCCGCGATATTCTTAACTATATGATTCGCTTTATTATCAATCCAACAAAAACCGAACAAAAATCCGATTTTCTTCAATTAAACCATACAGACTTACATACTCCAATCGGTGAATTGGACTTGATCCGAACAGTTCTCTTTGTTCCCAGTTCTATGCTTGCAAGCAAATTATTAACACGGATGCAAACTACACGAACTCAAATGGCTTTAGTTATTGATGAACATGGAGGAACAGATGGTCTCGTTTCAATGGAAGATATTGTTGAGTTAGTCGTTGGGGATATCGAAGATGAACATGATAATGTCGACAATGCTATCGTACGTGAACCCAATAATAAATGGCTCGTTGATGCAAGAACTGAACTAGAAGATGTGGAGAAAGCTCTTGGTCCTGATTTTATCGTAGGGGAATATGGTGATGAAGTTGATACTATTGGTGGTTTGATCGTCTCCATTCTTGATCGCATTCCTGCCAAAGGTGAAATTGTTGAAGCTGTACCTGGCTATAGATTTCGTATTTTAGAAGCTGATAAACGCCGGATTAAACGGTTGCGCATTTTTCGCATTCCAAAAAATGAGAATCTTGAAAACAATGCCATCCCTAAAGAATAGTTCAGCGTTTTTACACAATTTCATTGTTTTTTTATTCTCTGTTACAGGCTGGAAACGCCAAGCATGGATATTTCTGTGTGGTGCTCTTACTTCTTTTGCACTTCCACCCTTTTATTTAACACCTCTTTGCTTTTTAACTTTCCCTCTCTTTATTGTTTTACTGGACTCAATACAAGCCACCAAAAATAATAAAAAACATTTTTTTACTTACGCTCTAAGCTGTGGAACCTTTGGTTTTAGTTATTTTATTTGCGGCCTTTGGTGGCTATGCAATGCTTTGTTAACAGATCCAGATTCTTTTGGTTGGGCCGTCCCTTTAGCCATTTTAGTCCCTCCACTCTACCTTTCTCTTTATTGGTTTTTTTCTGGTTTCATTGTCGGTTTATTATGGACAAAAGGAATAGCACGCTTTTTTGTTTTAGCCTTTGCATTAGGATTGTCCGAGTGGTTGCGTGCGTTTTTATTCACAGGATTTCCATGGAACTCTCTTGGCTATACAGCCATGCCAACCCCAATGTTCATGCAATCTGATGCAATCGTGGGACTTTACGGAATGAATATTCTTGCTGTCTTAGCCTACAGTTTGCCAACTGTTTTACTCACAGATGAAAAAAAGAAAGTGGCACTTTCTCTTTGCTTATCACTTATCTTCATTCACTGTGGTTTTGGGTTTTATCGTCTTCATACTATAGAAGACACAGCTGAAGATCAAAAAAGTGCTTATTGGGTGCGCATTGTTCAACCGTCCATCCAACAAAATATAAAATTGCGTGATAATACACGAGAAGCTATGTTGGAAGCGCATATGAAGCTAAGTGCAACACCAACAACCGATCAAAATTCAGAACCCGATTTTATCGTATGGCCTGAAGCTTCCGTTCCTTACCTTCTCTATGATCAATCATCTATCACAATGCACATCGCCTCTCTTTTAAAACCTAAACAATGGGCTATTGTTGGAGCAATACGCGCCAGCAATGATCTACCTTATTCCCAAACACAATATTTTAATACAATTGCAGTCATTAATGCTCAAGGTAATATTTTAAATACTTCCGATAAACTTCATTTGGTTCCTTTTGGTGAGTATCTTCCTTATCAGAATTTATTGAAAAAAATTGGATTGCGCACCCTTGCCGATAATATTGGTGGATATAGTGCTGCAAGTGTGCGCAAAATTGTTACAATGCCAAACGGATTTTCTTATCTACCCTTGATTTGTTATGAAGCAATATTTCCCCATGAAATGACTTTCAAAGGCTCCCCGCCTCAAGCAATTATTAATATTACAAATGATGCATGGTTTGGTGTAACACCTGGACCCTATCAACATCTTCAACAAGCACAGCTTCGTGCCGTTGAACTGGGAATTCCCCTCATACGGGCAGCCAATAATGGCATATCAGCTGTTATTGATTCTTATGGACGAATCGTTGTAGCTCTTCGACAAAATGCTGTGGGCATTATTGATTCACGAATTCCATCATCCATTACCCCTATAGGAAGCAATGAATACAGAACTTTCTCTACTTTTACCTTATTCATCCTTATGCTATTGTGTCGTATTGGTTTTGGTTTTACAAAACAGCTTAAATGATTCAAGTGCCCTTTGTACGGTATTATGTTGCGTGTACCAGTAATATTGGGAAAAAATATTACATATTGTTTTAATTATATGATAAATCAACTGCGCATAAATATGATGTTGGTTTAGAAGAAAAATGCTGGAAATAAAGAGTTGCATTATGACCGAAACTAGAAAAAAACCTGACCCTATAGATATCTATGTTGGAACTCGTATCCGTTTACGTCGTAATATTTTAGGACTCACTCAAGAGAAACTAGGTGAAAAATTAGGAATTACTTTTCAGCAAATCCAAAAATATGAAAAAGGAACAAACCGTATTGGTGCCAGCCGTCTTCAAGCGATAGCGGAAATTATGGATGTTCCTGTTTCTTACTTTTTTGATAAAGGACTTACCTCCCAACAAGTAGAAGGTTTTGCTGAAAGTGAACACAATTTTATAGACTTTTGTTCTAGCAGCGAAGGGATTCAGCTCATGCGCGCTTTTACAAATATATCTGATGCTAAAGTGCGTCGAAAAATTATTGACTTGGCAAAAGCACTTTCTGAGGAAGATTTGACAAATAAGTTATAAATTAAAATTATATCTTTTCTCTTTTATTCATATACATTTGCATTGACTATTTGCTGTAGAATTAGCAAATGATGACGACTTTAGTAAGCAATTGATTAAATCGTTGGTTTTCTTTTTTGAAGGAGTTCCTATGCCGCATCAAGATTATCTTTTTACGAGCGAATCGGTATCGGAAGGACATCCTGATAAAATTTGTGATCGTATTTCCGATGAAATCGTTGATATGATCTATAAAGAAGCTGAAAAGACTGGTACTGATCCATGGTTAGTACGCGTTGCATGTGAAACTCTCGTCAGTGTCAACCGTGTTGTTATCGCTGGTGAAGTGCGTGTTCCCGATACGCTATTAAAAAAAGATAAAAATAAAGAATTCATCTATGATAAGACTGGCTTTCCACTCATTAATCCTACACGTTTTCGTACAGCAGCGCGCCGTGCTATTCGTACCATTGGCTATGAACAAGCAGGATTCCATTGGAAAACTGTTAAAATTGATGTTCTTTTGCGCCCACAATCAGCTGATATAGCAAGAGGGGTTGATAATGCTACGGATCGGCATGGTGAAGAAGGAGCAGGTGATCAAGGCATCATGTTTGGATATGCTTGCCGTGAAACACCTGATCTCATGCCTGCGCCAATTTATTATGCGCATAAAATTCTCAAACTTCTTGCCGCAGCCCGTCATAAAGGAGAGGGAGAAACTGGAAAATTAGGACCAGATGCTAAAAGCCAAATAACCATACGTTATAAAAATGGAAAACCGATAGAGGTCACATCCATTGTTCTTTCAACGCAGCACCTTGATGAAAGTTGGGATTCCAATAAAGTGCGTACAGTGGTTGAACCTTACATTCGCCAAGCTTTACATGACATTCCCATTTCAGCTCAATGTAGTTGGTATATAAACCCAACAGGAAAATTTGTCATTGGTGGTCCTCAAAGTGATGCCGGATTAACGGGACGCAAAATTATTGTGGATACTTACGGAGGTGCAGCACCCCATGGAGGCGGTGCTTTTTCAGGAAAAGATACAACAAAAGTTGATCGTTCTGCTGCCTATGCGGCACGCTATCTGGCTAAAAATATTGTTGCTGCTCATTTAGCAGAAAGATGCACCATTCAACTCTCCTATGCAATTGGTATTGCACAACCTTTATCTATTTATCTTAATCTTCATGGAACAGGAAAAGTCGATGAAAAGGTTATTGAAGAAGCCATCCGCAAAATAATGGACCTTTCACCTACCGGCATTCGAAAACATCTTGACCTCAATAAACCTATTTATGCAAAAACAGCTGCCTATGGTCACTTTGGTCGTAAACCAAAACACGATGGTTCGTTTTCATGGGAAAAAACTGATCTCGTGAAAACGCTTCAAACAATGATCCAAATCCCATGATTAAACATAATATACGTAAGAGTGAAGCATTTTTTGGACGCCGACAAGGAAAACAACTTCGAAACAGTCAGCTTACACGTATACAAATGCTTCTCCCCAGTTTGAATATTGATTTAAATGTCCCTCCTCCCTTAAACCTTACATCTTTATTTTCAAGCAAAGTAAGAGAAATTCGACTTGAAATCGGTTTTGGTGGAGGTGAACATTTACTTCATGAAATGGCATATTTTCCAACAACCGGTTTTATCGGTGTCGAGCCCTTTATCAATGGCATGGCAAAAATATTGTCGTCTCTTGAACAGCATCAAAACCATCAAAATCGTCTTCGCCTCTATAATGATGATGCTACACGCCTTCTGGATTGGCTCCCTGATAACTCGCTTGATGGAATAGACCTCTTCTATCCTGATCCTTGGCCGAAAAAGAAACACTGGAAACGACGCTTCATCAATATAAAAAATCTTAACCGTTTTTCTCGTGTTCTTAAAATAGGGAAATTTTTTCGCTTTGCTAGCGATATAGACAGTTATGTAAACTGGACTTTGTACCATTGTGCACAACATGATCACTTTGAATGGAAAGCAGAAAGCCCTCAAGACTGGAAACTCCCTTATCCACTATGGAGCGAAACCCGCTATGAAGCAAAAGCTCTCCGCGAAGGACGAACGCCTGCCTATCTTACCTTTATCAAGAAATAAATGATCAAGCGCTTTTCTCATAAACAACTTGAAAAATTTTGAATTTAAGAGTATCAATAGTTAAATTCTTGGTCTTATGATGAAGAGTGGGCCGTTGGACCCGCTCTTTTTTAATATCATAAAACTGATGAAACCAACTTGGATAAAATTTATGAATGAAGTTGAAAAAATAAGCAATCTTGACGAACCGCGCCTGTTTGAAGAAGATGGTATCGAAGCACAGGTTGCTGCTATTGTCATACCACTACTTAAACCTTTAGGTTTTCGTTTGGTTCGCGTGAAACTTCTTGGTCAAAATGGTTTAACACTTCAAATTATGGTTGAACGTGCCGATGGTTCTATGACCATAGAAGATTGTGAAACGGTTAGTCGAACTGTTTCTCCCCTCCTTGATGTACAAAATGTTATTGAACGCAAATATCATTTAGAAATCTCATCCCCTGGAATTGATCGTCCATTGGTAAGAAAATCTGATTTTTTTCATTGGCAAGGGCATCTTGCAAAAATTGAAACCAAAATAACAATTGATGGGCGCCGAAAATTTCGCGGGACACTTACAAATATCACGCAAGATGGATTTATTTTAAACGCTGATAAAGCTGCTTATGGAGAAGCCATGTATACCCCTATTTCCTTTTGTGATATTATAAATGCGCATTTAGTGCTTACCGATGAGCTTATTCGCGATGCATTGAAACAAAATAAAGATTTAAGTCAACAATTCATTGCCAAAGAGAACGCTAACGACTCTATACAGACGCTCAATTTCAAAAAATAATATCACTGGGAAATACCCATCGTGTGGCACAAAGAAGGAGAAAATTGATGGCTACAAGCGCTAACAGGCTTGAGATTCTGCAAATTGCAGATGCTGTTGCACGTGAAAAGTCAATCGACCGTGAAATTGTCATTTCTGCGATGGCTGATGCTATTCAAAAAGCAGCACGTTCTCGTTATGGTCAAGAAACCAATATTCGTGCTGAAATCAATTCTAAAACAGGTGAAATTAAATTACAGCGCCTGCTTAAAATCGTTGATGTCGTTGAAGACTATACAACGGAAATTACTTTGTCTGATGCTCTCAAACGTCAAGCAGAAGCAAAAATTGGTGATTTTTTTGCTGATCTTTTACCTCCTATGGATTTTGGACGTATCGCAGCACAATCTGCTAAACAGGTTATTGTACAAAAAGTACGCGATGCAGAGCGTGATCAGCAATATGAAGAATTCAAAAATAAAGTTGGTGAAATTATTTCTGGTACAGTTAAGCGTGTGGAATATGGTAACGTCATCGTTGATCTAGGGCGCGGTGAAGCTATTGTGCGCCGTGATGAATTAATTCCTCGTGAATCATTCCGCTATGGAGATCGCATTCGTGCTTTTGTCAATGATGTACACCGTGAAACGCGTGGGCCGCAAATTTTCCTTTCACGCACCCATCCCCAATTTATGGTAAAACTTTTCACTATGGAAGTACCTGAAATTTATGATGGTATTATAGAAATCAAATCTGTTGCTCGTGATCCAGGCTCACGGGCTAAAATCGCCGTTGTTTCACGCGATGGTTCCATTGATCCTGTTGGAGCATGCGTTGGAATGCGAGGAAGTCGTGTACAAGCTGTTGTTGCTGAATTACAAGGCGAAAAAATTGATATTATTCCTTGGTCGCCTGATGCGGCAACATTTGTCGTTAATGCACTGCAACCTGCTGAAGTTTCTAAAATCATCCTTGATGAAGATGCTGAACGGATTGAAGTTATTGTGCCAGATGATCAACTTAGCCTTGCTATTGGACGACGTGGGCAAAATGTTCGCTTGGCTTCGCAACTAACAGGATGGAACATTGATATTTTAACGGAAAAAGAAGAATCTGAGAATCGTCAAAAAGAATTTACTGAACGGAGTAAATTGTTTATGGAGGCCTTAGAGGTTGACGAAATGATCGGACAGGTTATGGCATCAGAGGGTTTCTCTTCTATTGAAGAAATCGCCTATATTGATCTTGAAGAAATTGCTTCTATTGATGGTTTTGACCATGAAACTGCTAATGAAATCCAAAGTCGTGCCCGCGAATATCTTGATCGGCAAGAAAAAGAGCTCGACGAAAAACGTAAAAAACTCGGAGTTTCTGACGAATTGCGAACACTTCCTGGAATGACAAGTGCTATGTTGGTTGCTGTAGGTGAGGATGGTGTAAAAACGATAGAAGACTTTGCTGGCTATGCCGTTGATGATTTAGCTGGTTGGAGAGAACGTAAAGAAGGTCAAACACAGAATTTTTCTGGTATTTTAACCCCTTTTGACATTACACGCGCAGATGCAGAAGCTATGGTTTTAGCCGCACGTGTACAAGCAGGCTGGATAGACCAAGCTGATCTTGTTACAGAAAGTCCTGTAGAAGATGAAAGTTCTGCAGAAAATGAAAAAACAGATGATTTGGATGTGGATACACTTTAAATGAATGAACGGACTTGCATTGTAACCAGAAAAAATGCTTCAGTACAAACACTGATCCGTTTTGTTATTGGTCCCAATAACCAAATTGTTCCTGATCTTAAAGCGAATTTACCAGGGCGTGGCGTTTGGATTTCTGCCCATCACGCTGTTATTGAGAAAGCAATCAAACAAAAAGCTTTTCATAGAAATTTTAAAACAGATGTTGAAGTTGCA
The DNA here is from genome assembly GCF_042196525.1 of Bartonella sp. AC62GZZY. Classification (NCBI taxonomy): domain Bacteria; kingdom Pseudomonadati; phylum Pseudomonadota; class Alphaproteobacteria; order Hyphomicrobiales; family Bartonellaceae; genus Bartonella; species Bartonella sp. AC62GZZY. The sequence continues at coordinate 79,665 of NZ_JBHIQN010000004.1, read as the reverse complement.
CCAAATCTTGTGCATGTTGTTGATACGCTTTTACTAAAAGCCGCTCTTTCAAGCCTTTCCATGGCGCGAAAAGCGGGAGCAATTGTTATGGGAGCAACAAAGGTTGACGCTGCTATCCGCTCTGGTAAAGTTATTCTTGTACTTCATGCTAAAGAAACAACAGAAGATGGGAAACGAAAAATTGCACAGGCCATCCATTCAATACAACAACAAACAAATCGGACTATAAAAACCATATCTTTATTTACAAGTGATGAAATGCGAGTGGCTTTTGGCTCTAATCCTGTAATGCACGCGGCCTTACTGGACACAAAAGCTGCTGGAGGATTTCTCAAAACAACATGTAAATTGATCAGCTATCGTGACGACAAGCATAGTAAGTCTAGTGAGATGACGGCACAAGCCGTGAAGGAAGTACAATGAGTGAAAATAACAACGACAAAACAACCGTCAAGAAGACACTAACTCTCAAGAGGTCTGTCTTGGAAACGAGTACGGTTAAACAAAATTTTAGTCATGGCCGTACGAAGGCTGTCGTTGTCGAAACCAAGCGGCGTAAAATTACGCGACCTGATGAAAAATCTGAAACCCTACAGCCCATTACAAAGCCGCATGTGGCTTCTCAGCGCTCTAAACCACGTTTTGAGGAAAAAAAGCCTCAAGAATCTGTAGCCAAAAGCAATCTTTCATCGGCTGAAATGGAAGCAAGACTTCGCGCATTAGAAGAAGCACATATCCAAGAAAGAATAACGCGAGAACAAGCCGAAGAAGAAGCAAGGCGCGCTAAAGAGCGTGAAGAAATTTTACAGCAAGAAATTAAAGAAAAAGAAATACATCTCCAACAAGAAGAAGAAATATCGCCAGTACAGATTCCACCTGTTCCCCCTCTCATTGAACAGACAGATATTCCTATTGCGCCTAAACATACAACCGTGGTTGAAAAACGCAAAATAGATGACAATAAAGAGGAAGAACGGCATAGTCGACGTGCTAATCCTGCTAAGTCAGACATACGTATACCCAAAGTTGTCAAAGGAGCTGATGAGCGGAGACGCGGAAAGCTAACTCTGAATAGTGCACTGGATGAAGAAGGAAGCGCACGTGGGCGCTCAATGGCTGCAATGCGGCGTAGACAGGAAAAGTTTAAGCGTGCACAAAATCAAGAACCAAGAGAAAAAATTTCTCGCGAAGTTGTTCTTCCTGAAACGATTACCATTCAAGAGCTCGCACAACGTATGACTGAGCGTTCTGTTGATGTGATTAAATTCTTGATGAAACAAGGACAAATGATGAAACCGGGCGATGTTATTGATGCAGATGTTGCCGAACTCATTGCTGTTGAATTTGGCCATACTGTTAAACGTGTTTTAGAATCTGACGTAGAAGAAGGTATCTTTAATATAATAGATAATCCTCAAAACATGCAGCAACGCCCCCCTGTTGTAACCATTATGGGCCATGTTGACCACGGAAAAACTTCTCTTTTGGATGCTATTCGTAAAGCAAATGTTGTTTCTGGCGAAGCAGGAGGTATTACGCAGCATATTGGTGCCTATCAAGTAGAACAAAACGGTCAAAAAATTACCTTTATTGATACACCAGGGCATGCTGCATTTACGGCTATGCGTGCACGCGGAGCACGTGTTACTGATATTGCTGTTCTCGTTGTAGCCGCTGATGATAGTGTTATGCCTCAAACGATTGAATCAATCAATCATGCGAAAGCTGCTGGTGTCCCTATCATTGTTGCTATCAACAAAATTGATAAACCAGCTGCGAATGCACAAAAAGTGCGTACAGAACTTCTACAACATGAAGTGTTTGTTGAAACTATGGGTGGAGAAACTTTGGACGTTGAAGTTTCTGCTAAAACTGGTCAAAATCTTGATAAACTTCTCGAAGCTATCCTTCTTCAGGCTGAAATGCTTGATCTGAAAGCAGATCCTCAACGAACTGCAGAGGGCGTTATCATTGAAGCCAAATTGGATCGCGGACGTGGGTCTGTTGCAACAGTTCTTGTTCAAAAAGGTACATTACACCCTTCTGATATTATCGTTGCCGGAAATGAATGGGGTCGTGTGCGTGCTTTGATTGACGACCATGGCCGCCATGTCAAAGAAGCCGTTCCTTCTACACCAATTGAAATTTTAGGCATGCAAGGAACACCACAAGCCGGAGACCGTTTTGCTGTTGTCACACATGAAGCAAAAGCACGTGAAATTTCTGAATATCGTCAACGATTAGCACGTGATAAAGCTGTTGCGCGGCAAACTGGTTCACGTGGTTCTCTTGAACAAATGATGACAAAATTGCAAACGACTGGTGTTAAGGAATTTTCTCTTATTATAAAAGGGGATGTGCAAGGATCAATTGAAGCAATCGCTTCAGCATTGGAAAAACTCGGAAATGACGAAGTTCGTGCGCGTATTGTACATTCTGGTGCTGGAGGAATTACCGAAAGTGATATTTCTCTTGCGGAAGCTTCTAACTCTGCTGTAATTGGCTTTAATGTTCGAGCCAATAAGCAAGCACGTGATTTTGCTAAAACACAAGGAATTGAAATTCGTTATTATAACATCATTTACGATCTTGTTGATGATATCAAGGCTGCTATGTCTGGATTACTCTCACCAGAACAGCGTGAAACATTCCTTGGTAATGCTGAAATTCTAGAAGTCTTTAACATTACAAAAATTGGAAAAGTTGCAGGCTGTCGCGTTACAGAAGGTAAAATAGAACGAGGAGCCGGTGTTCGCCTTATCCGCGATAATATCGTTATTCACGAAGGAAAGCTGAAAACACTCAAACGCTTTAAGGATGAAGTCAATGAAGTGCAAAGTGGTCAAGAATGTGGAATAGCCTTTGAAAATTATGAAGACATGCGTGCAGGAGACATCATTGAGACCTTCCGTATCGAACATATTAATCGCACATTATAAAATAATCCAATAACTTTACTCTGTTGTGAAATGAGAAAAGTTATTAGGTTTTATACGCAATATCTCTTTTTCCTTATCTAAATGGTCAAAAAAGAGATCTTGTAGCAAGGATAAAACTTTGATGAAAAATGCAGGGCCATCACAACGGCAACTTAGAGTAGCAGAGCAAGTACGTCATGCAATAGCGCATATATTACAGCGTGATATTTTGCTTGATGATATCTTAAAAGATATTGTTATTTCTGTCTCTGAAGTACGCATGTCACCAGATTTAAAAATTGCTACTTGCTTTGTATCACCTCTCAGCACTCTTAAAAATGCTTCTCATACCGATGTTGTTGATACCCTCAATAAACGTAGTCGTTTTCTCCGTGGAGAAATCAGTCATGCGTTGCGACAAATGAAATATATGCCAGAACTGCGTTTCCGACTTGATAATAGTTTTGATAATTTTTCAAAAATTGATGCCCTCCTTCGCTCGCCTGAGGTTGCACGCGATCTTCACCATAGTGATACAGATGAGGATTAAAGATATGGCGCGGCAACATAAGAAAAAAGGGCGTCCTGTTTCTGGCTGGGTCATATTTGATAAACCAAAAGGAATGAAATCAACAGAAGCTGTTTCACAAATCAAATGGCTCTTCCATGCTCAAAAGGCAGGACATGCGGGTACACTTGATCCTCTTGCTTCTGGTCTCCTTCCCATTGCATTGGGCGAAGCAACCAAAACCGTCCCTTACGTGATGCAAGGCAAAAAAACTTACCGTTTTCATATTGCTTGGGGGCAAGAGCGCTCAACAGATGATCTAGAAGGAGAAATAACCAAAACATCTCTCAAACGTCCAACTCGAGAAGAAATACTTGCTCTTCTTCCTCAATATACAGGTATTATTTTGCAAACACCTCCACAGTTTTCAGCAATCAAAATTGCCGGAAATCGTGCCTATGATTTAGCGCGTGAAGGGGAAGTTGTTGAAATTCCGCCCCGTGAAGTGGAAATAGAAACTTTCAAGTTATTAGAAATGCCTACCAAAGAGCATTCTGCCTTTGAAATAACCTGCGGAAAAGGAACTTATGTGCGCTCTTTAGCACGCGATATGGGACGTGATCTCGGTTGCTATGGGCATATTGCTGATTTAAGACGTATTGCCGTCGCACCTTTTGATGAAGAAGATCTCATTACATGGGAGGAACTAAAAGCAGCCATTCCGCCAAATAAAAACACTACAGAGGAAAATAATCGTTCTTTTGAAAAAAAATTCACAACACTTGATGGGCTCTTAATTGAAACGAGCGCTGCATTGGATTGCCTCTTTCATTATACCCTTAATGAAACCCAAGCACAAAGAGTTATGAAGGGGCATTCTATACCCTTGTGTCATCACAAAGTACCTCTTGATGAAGATGAAATTTGTGTCCTCTATAAGAAACAACTTCTTGCTATCGGCACCCTCGACAAAGGTCTATTTAAAGCAAAGCGGATTTTTACAATTTGATCGATTCTTTCCCCCTTTTGCGGAAAAATCATTTTTCTCTCTCAAATAAAGAAAATGTTTTGCTTTTCATTGTCTCCATTTTTCTTATTCACATCAAAAATTAAGTTAACGATACAAGCCAACACCATCATACACTTTGTCCCCCCTAATGTCACAACAGTCCTTGCATTTAAAAAGATTCATAAGCGGCATGTTATATCCCTTTTTCAATCTCTTTTTACTTACACATTAACCTCCGTTTGTAATGAATCAGCGAATGATTTGGATGGATTCAACCTAAACACATTTAAAATGAAATAATCCTAAGATATCTAGACTTTTACATTCAATATAAAAAACAGTTATTTATTCTTATAATCAATGTGTTGGAATCATATGCATTGCATCCAACCTTAAAAACTCAAGAATCTATATCATGTTAAATCACTCATTTGATCATTACAGTACACACCTACATAATCTCTTTTTGGCGAAAAGAATTGTTTCGAATAGAAAAACTCAAACCTTAGGATTTAAACACATTGTAAGGATAATCCCTTCCAACTATCTATCCAATAAAAATTGATCGTTGACCACCTAAAAATGACATCATTATGCTTACAATCGATTATTCTAATCATCACGAAAGCACGCAAAGATTTTGTAAAAATATCTGTAAAGAATAAGAAATTGTCAAGCTAGGGACTAGCTTATCGTTGTTTTTTGTATCGAATAAAAAGCTGGTATATCTCTTCATTCCATGGTTGGTATATTTTTTATTTCATGACTTTATTTATCTGATAATACTATATTTCTTCTCTTGCTTATAAAGCAATATTCAACCCTAATACTGTAACATTTTTGAAAGAAAGATTAAAATGGTTGGTATTTTGTAAACAGTTTCAACCTTCTATTCCAGATATGAGTAAAGATATATCTGGTTGAGTAATATTTAAAAGGATAAAATAGCTTCATTTTGAAAAAATATGCAAGCAAAAACAAGCTATTTTTCATCTTACTATTATCCCTTTCATTCGACTCTAATTTTTAAATAATAGGGATTACGCTTTGTCTTACGTTTTTATTTTTCTCGCTCTTTTAATATGATTATTTCTCACTCAAAATAGGACGCCTAAAATAAAAATTGTTGTGCTGCTTATTCACATGCTTTTTTAAGAAACATTTCTCAATGCATTCGAACCTATTTCACAACAACGCTCGTAAAATATATAAAATTCATTGCGCATGGCCCCATCTTTACGCTTAATAAAAATATAAGCCGGTATCATCATTCTATTTTCTAATTTAAAGTGTCGTAATAAACCTTGGTACTCGAAATAGTTTATTAGAAATCCTCCTTTTTCTATCATACCCACTCTTACTTGTGACGTACAAGAAAATGGTTTTGATTGATGCAATATAAAGTGAGATAAACAGATTTGAAATGAGAAAAACTTAAATTTTTCAAGACTATTATTTACCATAAAAAATGATAATTAGTCATTTATAAGTCAATATATTAACTATTGTAATACCCGTTTTTTTGTTGTTGCATTTATGCAAAAAAATTGATCAAAATAATATTAACATAATTTAATATTTTACAAAAAAACTGTTTTAACCCTAAGGGAGATGATCAGAGGAGACTTTTAAAAGCATCTCATTGGCTTGGGGTATTGTTTGGCGTTCAATCATGCGGTGCACTCTTATACCGTTAGGAGCACAATTTAAATGACGCAGACGCTTATTGACTTCGGCATCCGCTTTTGTGCGACGATGATTATGGCGTAAATAATCTACCCATGTTGGCATATGATAAGCCTCTGTCCAATATTCAGGTCTTTCCAGATCTCGTAAAAGGACCCATTGACGCGCACCATCGCGTAACCGAATATGGCGTCGACGCGTCATCACTTTAAGAAACTCTTCGAGATCATTTTCATGAATTTGATAATCGATCATTATCATGATCGGGCCACTTCTTGCTTTGAGGTCGAGTAATAATTCCGGCTCTCTAAAATGATCAAGAGGATTTAAATCTATCTGAGGAATTTCTTGAATTCTAAACTTTACCCCCGCAAGAGCACCTAAAATCAAGAATAGAGAACAAATGCTCAAAGCAATTGTTGGAGAATAACCATCAGCCAAAACTCCCCAGATTGCACTTCCAATAGCCATCCCCCCATAAGATGCCGTTTGATAAAGTGCTAAAGAACGAGCTACAACCCAGCGTGGTGTGGAGAGTTGTACAGATGTATTAAACAACGATAATGCCAAAACCCAACATAACCCTGCAGGAAATAAAGCAATATGGCTTATAATCAGGGAACGGCTGATTCCCAATAAAAAGCAAGAAAAGGCAAAACCAATAAATGCACTTGCAATAATTGTTTCTGAACGAAAATGATGCCGTACAAATTCATTAATAATACCTGCTGTCATGGCTCCTAACCCAAAACAACCCAGCAACGTACCATAAAGAAGGGCATTTCCTCCGAGAACTTTATGCGCAACAATTGGCAAAAGTGCTAAAATAGAAATTGCTCCTATACCAAAAAGGAACGCTCGAACCATAATACTTAAGAGATTAGGCGACATCGCAACATAACGCAAACCATCTGAGACAGCTCCTAACAGCCTTTCTCGTGGCAATGAGTTGTTTTCATAATTCGACTTCCAGAAAAATAACGCACCAATAAGAGGAATATAGCTTATAGCATTAAACAAAAAAGCAGCAGATGCCCCCAAAGTTGCAATGATGGCACCACCAATCGCAGGGCCAACACTCCGCATCAAATTAAAGCCAACACTATTCAAACTAACAGCAGCAGGAATATTTTCCCTGCTCACAATATCTCCTATCGTTGCTTGCCAAGAAGGATTATAAAAAGCTGTACCACATCCAATCAAAAACGTAAAACATAACAAAAGCCAAGGTGTTAGAAATCCCAGATAGGCTAAAATAGATAAACTCATGGATATGACCATCATCATAATCTGCGCACACAACATAATTTGACGCCGATTAAAATTATCAGCTAATGCCCCTGCCATCAAAGAAAACATAACAAGTGGTAACGTTGTCGCACTTTGAACAAGCCCAACCATGGAATGCGAAGAACTAATCAACGCCATTAACCACCCTGCTCCAACAGCCTGTATCAGCCCCCCTAAATTAGAAATAAGAGTAGATGACCATAAATTTCGAAATACCGAATTACGAAAAAGTTTTAATGTTGAAATGCTCTGCATCTTTTTCCTCCAAATCGGTATTTATCACTTTTGTTACCACATACACGCTCATAATCTTTGTATCAAAAGGATGCATAATTCTTTAAAAAACTTCTCATAAAACTCTATTTAAATCAATATTTCAAAACAAAAGCTTTTATTTAAAGAAAGACTTCAAAATGCTGTTAAGGACTAGTATTTTAACCTTCTTTCCTATATAAGAACGAAAATAGGTAAGAGTCTTCGACTTTTCCTGTTTTCTCACAGACCCTTGCTGAACGACATCTCGGCTATGGGTGGCCTTATGTTTCTTCGTTTTTGGAAAGGATAATACGATGTCGATTACAGCTGAACGTAAACAAGCTCTTGTCGCAGAATACGCAAATAAAGTTGGTGATACAGGATCACCAGAAGTACAAATTGCTGTACTTTCTGAACGTATTTCTAATTTAACAAACCACTTTAAATCTCACAAAAAAGATAATCATTCTCGTCGTGGTCTTTTGAAGATGGTATCTCAACGTCGGCGTCTTCTTGATTATCTTAAAGGAGTTGACCAAAATCGTTATCAGACACTTATAAAGAAGTTAGGTTTGCGTCGCTAAAAGAAAAATGGAAGTGGTATTTAAAAAACATCCATTTTTTCAACGTGTTGCTTTTAATTAAAAATTTTAAAAACTGATAAGTTATTATGGGATAGAACTGCTCATCGTTTCGCATTTAAGCAGTTTACTTCTTTTTTCTTGCAACAAAGATAAAAAGTATGTTGTCCATCCCAGATCTTGGAAGTATGCTACGCGAAACCAGAATGTGAGCAATCAAAGATTTAAACACTGGTCATTAAGGATAAAAAATGTTTAAAACGCACAAGATAGAAATTGAATGGGCCGGGCGTCCGCTCACCCTTGAAACAGGGAAAATAGCGCGTCAAGCTGATGGTGCAGTGATTGCCACCTATGGAGAAACGATTGTCTTAGCTACCGTTGTATCAGCCAAAATCCCAAAACCAGACCAGGACTTTTTTCCACTCACCGTTAATTATCAAGAAAAATCCTATGCTGTTGGTCGAATACCTGGGGGCTATTTAAAACGTGAAAGTCGACCAAGTGAAAATGAAACTTTGGTTTCACGTTTGATTGATCGCCCAATTCGTCCCCTTTTCGTTGAGGGATATAAAAATGATACACAAGTTATTGTTTCCGTTATACAGCATGATCTCGAAAACAATCCCGATATCCTTGCAATGATTGCATCTTCTGCCGCATTGACCCTGTCAGGTGTTCCTTTCATGGGGCCTATAGCCGGTGCCCGCGTTGGCTATTGTAATGGACAATATGTTCTTAATCCTCATATCGATGAAATGCCTGAATCAAAACTTGATCTTGTTGTTGCTGGAACAGAAAGTGCTGTTTTGATGGTTGAATCAGAAGCACAAGAATTACCGGAAGATATCATGTTGGGAGCTGTGATGTTTGGTCACAAAGGCCTTCAACCTGTCCTTGATGCTATTATAAAGCTTGCCGAAGTTGCTGCAAAAGATCCTCGTGATTTTGTTCCTGAAGATCTTTCTGAACTTGAAAAAGCGGTGCAGAAAATGGCAGAACAGGATATACGAAAGGCTTACACAATTACTGATAAGCAAGAACGTTATGCTGCAATTGATGCACTAAAAACAGAAATTATCAGTAAATTTATGCCAGAAACAGAAAAAGACTGTCAATTCAGTGCAGATCAAATTGCAACCGTATTTAAACAGTTGCAAGCAAAAATTGTTCGTGGAAACATTCTTGATACCCAAAAGCGTATTGATGGACGCAATCTTTCTACCGTGCGCCCTATCCAATCAGAAGTAAGTATTTTACCCCGCACACATGGATCCGCACTCTTTACCCGCGGAGAAACACAAGCTATTGTCGTTGCAACATTGGGAACTGGTGAAGATGAACAATATGTTGATTCTTTAACGGGTATGTATAAGGAAACATTCCTCCTCCATTATAATTTTCCACCATTTTCCGTGGGTGAAACAGGACGCCTTGGTTCTCCTGGTCGTCGTGAAATTGGACATGGCAAATTGGCATGGAGAGCAATTCACCCCATGTTGCCAAATAAAGAATCTTTTCCTTATACCATTCGTGCTGTCTCAGAAATTACTGAATCCAATGGATCTTCTTCTATGGCAACGGTTTGTGGAACGTCACTTGCTCTCATGGATGCTGGTGTTCCTCTAGCACGCCCTGTTGCTGGTATTGCTATGGGCTTGATTAAAGAAGGAGAACGCTTTGCTGTTCTTTCTGATATTTTAGGAGATGAAGATCATCTTGGAGATATGGATTTTAAAGTCGCAGGAACAGAAAATGGTATTACTGCCTTGCAAATGGATATCAAAATTGATGGTATTACCGAAGAGATTATGAAAATTGCGCTTGAACAAGCCAAAGGTGGCCGAATCCATATCCTTAATGAGATGGCGAAAGCTTTAACCAGTGCACGTGCTGAGCTGAGTGAATTTTCTCCGAGAATCGAAGTTATGAATATTTCTGTCGATAAAATCCGTGATGTTATCGGCTCTGGTGGTAAAGTTATTCGGGAAATCGTGGAACAAACAGGAGCAAAAATTAATATTGAAGATGATGGTACCATTAAAATTGCTTCTGCTGATGCTAAAACCATTGAAGCGGCAAAACGCTGGATCCATTCTATTGTTGATGAACCTGAAGTTGGTGCTATCTACCAAGGAACAGTTGTAAAAACTGCAGAATTTGGTGCATTTATAAACTTCTTTGGTTCTCGTGATGGACTCGTTCATATCTCTCAACTTGCATCAGAACGCGTCGCCAAAACAACCGATATTATTAAGGAAGGCGACAAAGTTTGGGTTAAGTTAATGGGCTTTGATGAGCGTGGAAAAGTTCGGTTATCAATGAAGGTCGTTGATCAAACAACCGGAAAGGAAATCACCGGTGATAAAGCGATGAATGAAGAAAAGTGCGTGGATGAAAAAAAACAACCTGAAAATAAGCGCCGCCGTAAGAAAAAAGAAGAGTAAGCCTTTCTTCTTATCAATCATGAAATGCCATCCCAATATTGGAATGGCATTTTTCTTTGAAAGAGCCCTATGTGTTATTATTTTTGCCTTTTGAAAATCATGAACTCCCGTATCCAGATCCAAGCCAATGTTGGCTGAGTTTCGGTTTAACAGAAGTTCCGGCTCAAAAATGGGCGCAAAATTTAAAAATTATTACGCCTTGGCGACCAGATTTTTTAAAATTTGTCGATACTCAATTTCACTGCTCTCCTCAAATAGATAAAACTTTCAACTATGATGGTGCATTTTTACATTTGAGCAAATATCGTGGTTTTAATCAAAATTGTTTTCTTGATTTATTAGAATGCGTTAAACCCAATGGATGGGTTGTGATCAGTGGGAATAAAACTGCTGGTGCTGCTTCAATGATGAAATGGGTCAAAAATATTGTCCCCATCACCAATAAACTGTCTAAAAATCATGGTCTGGTATTTTGGCTGCAAGTTCCTCCACAAATAGAGAAACAGAATATTTTACAATTGCGCTCACCACCGCTTACTTTTGGTAAATTTCAAACTACTTCTGGTATGTTCTCACACGGTCGTATTGATCCAGGATCTGCTGCGCTTGCTTCTTATATGCTCAAAGTTATTTCTGGAAAAACAGCTGATTTTGGTGCTGGATGGGGTTATCTTTCTCACGTTGCGCTTGAAAGAAGTGAAAAACTCACTGCTCTCGACCTTTATGAAGCAGACTACAATGCTTTGAGAGCAGCAAAACAGCACCTTAAATCCATAACAACTCCTTTTCCAATTCATTTTTATTGGCATGACCTTGTACATGAACCTATCACAAATCTATATGACACAATCATTTCAAATCCACCGTTTCACACACAACAAACAACAGATGTTTCATTAGGAAAAAATTTTATTATAAATGCTGCAAAGTGCTTAAAGCCAAGCGGCAGTCTGCTTTTTGTTGCAAACCGCCACCTGCCTTATGAAACATTATTAAAAAATATTTTCCGCACAGTGTTGATACACGAACAACCCCATGGTTTCAAAATTATCGAAGCACGCAGATAAACAGAACAAGCAATAACTTTCAAAGAATAAAACGTGAAAGATCGATATCAGCAGCAAGCTCGCCAATAGATTTTCTCACGTAAGCAGCATCAATTGTAAATGTTGTTCCAGCTTTATCAGGCGCGGTGAAAGAAATTTCATCCAAAACGCGCTCCATCACTGTTTGCAAACGACGTGCCCCTATATTTTCAATCCTTGCATTTAAATCTACAGCAATATCTGCTAAAGCATCAATAGCATCATCTGTAATTTCCAAATGAACCTCTTCCGTTGCCATAAGAGCGATATATTGTTTAATCAAACTAGCTTCTGGTTCCGTTAGAATGCGTCGTAAATCTTCCCTTGTTAAAGGGTTGAGCTCCACACGGATGGGCAAACGTCCTTGAAGTTCCGGTAATAAATCAGATGGCTTGGAAACATGAAATGCACCTGAGGCAATAAAAAGAATATGATCGGTTTTTATTTGCCCATATTTTGTAGAAATTGTTGTTCCTTCAACCAAAGGCAAAAGATCCCGTTGAACGCCCTCACGCGAAACCGCAACACTTGCTCCACCATCCCTGGTTGCAATTTTATCAATCTCGTCGATAAAAACAATACCGTCATTTTCAGCAACACGAAGCGCCTCTTGAATAATTTGCTCCTGATCAAGGAGTTTTTCAGATTCATCATCAATGAGCGGCTTAAAAGCATCTCTTACTGTCGTCTTACGGACTTTTGTACGACTGCCCATTTTTCCCAAAATATCTGATAAATTCATAATACCCATTTGCGCCCCAGGCATACCAGGAATATCAAAGGTTGAAGCACTACTGCTATTATTATCGGCGACTTCAATTTCAATCTCTTTTTCATCCAATTCACCTTCACGCAATTTTTTACGAAAACTATCACGAGTAGTAGGACTTGCTGTTTTACCAACAAGGGCGTCTAAAACACGCTCTTCAGCATTCACGTGGGCCTTTTCTTTTATTTCATCCCGTTTCTTTTCACGCACAAGAGAAATGGCAATTTCAACAAGATCTCGAATAATTTGCTCAACATCACGTCCCACATAACCAACTTCAGTAAATTTAGTCGCTTCTACTTTAACGAAGGGTGCTCCAGAAAGTTTTGCTAATCGACGTGCAATACCAGTTTTACCAACACCTGTTGGCCCTATCATTAAAATATTTTTTGGCATAACTTCTTCACGCATCGGCTCATCAAGCTGTTGCCTACGCCACCGATTGCGCAGTGCAATAGCTACAGAGCGTTTGGCATCATTTTGGCCAATAATAAAACGATCAAGTTCAGAAACAGTCTCACGAGGGGAAAATACAACACACATTTAAATAGCTTTCTCTAAAGAAGATAATTCTGCATCCAATGTTTCAATCGTAAAATGATCATTGGTGTAAACACAAATTTTAGCGGCAATAGCCATAGCTTTACGAGCAATAGTTTCTGCATCCAAATCCAAATCCATGAGTGCACGCGCTGCCGAAAGCGCAAAATTTCCTCCAGAGCCAATTGCCATAACCCCATCTTCTGGTTCTAAAACATCACCAAGCCCTGTTAGAGCCAAAGTTACTTTCTTATCAGCCACGAGCATCATTGCTTCGAGACGACGCAAATAGCGATCTGTTCTCCAATCTTTTGCAAGTTCTACACAGGCACGCATAAGCTGATCAGGATATTGTTCAAGCTTTGTTTCCAATCTCTCCAGTAATGTAAAAGCATCTGCCGTAGCACCTGCAAAACCAGCAATAACCACTCCGTTCTTTCCAAGACGACGCACTTTACGTGCATTGCCTTTCATAATTGTCTGTCCAAGAGAAACCTGACCATCACCGGCCATCACGACTTTTCCACCTTTTCGTACCGTAATAATTGTTGTACCATACATTATGTCTGGCTTATGTTCTGTCATAAGGAAACTCCTTAATATTAACTTTACTTTTTAATATTGATTTCTTTTCATACAATGTAAAACTCAATTACTATTGTCCTATTTAAGAACATATACAGCAAAACACAATGATTCAGCATAACTCAATTTGTTGAAAATGGAAAAATGATATCATTGTTGTCAATGCAAATTACTGCTAAATAGCTTTATATAAACAGTTTGTGCTTTTTAGAGGAAAATTATGAAAAAAATAGCCATAGGGACCTTAGGTGGAACAATTGCAATGACGGCTGATAGTTTTGGTCACATGCAACCGACTTTAACTTCAGATAACCTCATAAAAAGTGTTCCTGCTTTAAATAACGTTGCTGATATTCATGCACAAACATTAATGCAAATACCAAGTGGATCTTTATCGTTTCAAATGCTTTTTGAAATAATTAAGTGGGCAAAACAACAAATAAACGCTGGTGCAGAAGGTATTGTTTTAACACAAGGGACTGATACTCTGGAAGAAACAGCTTTTTTTCTTTCTCTTTATTGGAAAGAAGCTGAACCTCTCATCATAACCGGTGCTATGCGCATGCCTCATGAAGCAGGAGCCGATGGCCCAGCTAATATTTTAGCAGCCACTCATGTTGCGGCAGCCCCACAAAGTCGTAACAGAGGCGTTCTCGTTGTCATCAATGATACAATTCATTCACCTTATTGGCTCTATAAAAGCCATACCGTCAAAGTCGAAACTTTTCAATCAGGTCTTGCAGGTGTTTTAGGAACTATTTTAGAGGAAAAACTTATTTATTTCAATGATCGAAAATTTTTCCCAAAAACGTTTGATTTTCCCCAAAACCATGATCATCAAATTGCACTCCTCTATTCCTCTTTATCTTCTGATGCACAATTAATGAAACTCTGCCTCGAAAGTGGGTATTATGCTGGGCTTGTTATCGCCGGTTTTGGTGCAGGACACTGTAGTTTTCAAGCGGCAGACCTCGTACAACAATATGCACAAAAAATACCAATCATTATTGCTAGTCGTTGTTGTAATGGCTCCACAACTCGTATAACTTATGGCTATAAAGGCTCAGAAATCGATATGATTGCTTCTGGTGCGCTCATGTCTGGTTATTTATCAGCCGTAAAAGCCCGTCTACTTTTATGGGCTTTTTTGGCGCAAGGGTACTCATTGGAACAAATCCGTGTAGATTGGAATGACTGGACGATAAGCTAACAAAAAATGACCTATTATCTTGAAGAAGAGAGCATGAAAAACAAAATTTACTTGAATACAAAGCCGTTCACATGTCCGTTCTTAATCGATTGCTGCGGCAAAAAAATTCTCGACCAATACAAATGATTGATACGACTATACAAAAAATTAATCAGAAAGATAATCTGGTCAAATCCGTTTCTGACCGATATTCACCCTACCGTGTCTTTACTGCACAACAATGGTCAGAGTTTCGTGCGGATACACCTCTTACTTTGACTTTTGATGAAATTAAGCGTTTACGCTCTATGGATGATCCTATCGATCTTGAGGAAGTTCAACGCATTTATCTTTCTTTATCGCGTTTGTTATCATGCCATGTTGAAGCCGTACAGGAACTTTTTCACAAACGTCAGAAGTTTCTCCATCAAGAAGAGATGAGGAAAACGCCTTTTATTATTGGAATTGCTGGTTCTGTAGCAGTAGGAAAATCAACCACTGCTCGCATTCTTCAAGAACTATTGAAACGTTGGACATCTAGTCTTAAAGTTGATCTGATCACAACGGATGGTTTTCTCTATCCTAACGCAATCTTACAGCAAAAAAATCGTATGAATCGTAAAGGATTTCCTGATTCCTATGACATAAAAAAATTGCTATGCTTTCTTTCTGCTATAAAAGCAGGTGTCGGAAATATTCGTGCTCCGCTTTACTCACATATGACCTATGATGTTCTAGAAAACCAGACAATTGCCATTGACCATCCTGATATTTTAATTGTTGAAGGTATTAATGTATTACAGGTCAGTGATCTTCCTAAAGATGGGAAAGCCATTCCTTTCGTATCTGATTTTTTTGATTTTTCAATTTATGTCGATGCTGAAACAGAAGTCATTCGTCACTGGTATTTGGAACGTTTTAAACGTTTGCGTAAAACAGCTTTCCAAAATCCTGAATCCTATTTTCATCGTTATGCCCACCTCAATGAAAAAGAAGCCTCAAAAATTGCTGAGGATCTTTGGCAAACGATTAATTTAAAAAATTTACAAGAAAATATACTGCCAACACGACCAAGGTCCAATCTCATTCTACGAAAGGGAAAAAATCATTTGGTCGAATATGTCGCACTTAGACGACTATAAGGATCTCATAACTATGCACCACCACCCCATTCATTTTACCTCAACGCGTATCGATAACAGTTGCCCTATCATCTTGGTAAACCAAAGAACTCTTGCCAACTTATCACTTGATGCGTCAACAACAGCATGGATAAAAGTTAATGACTTTACTGGTAAAGCAGGACAAATACTCTTTATTCCTCACGAAACGGGGCATTTAAAAAAAGTTTTATTTGGAATTGGCAATGGTAACGATCCTTTTATCACAGGAGTTCTTGCTCAAAAACTTCCTGCTGGTCAATGGCATTTAGAAGGTACAAACTCTGATGAAATAAATACCTATCTTGGATTGGCATTCGGCAGTTATCAATTTAATCGCTATCGTCAAAATTCTTCTTTCAAATCTTTATCTATCCATGTCAATGAGGCAATTGATCTTAATGAACTCCAACGAATTTATGAAGCTGTCTTCTTTGTCCGTGATCTCATTAATATTCCAGCCAATGATATGAACCCTGATACTCTCGAAAAAGAAGTACGACAACTAGGAAAAATTTATGGTGCTCATGTCCAAAGTATTTGTGGAGATGATCTCTTAACCCATAACTTTCCGATGATTCATGCCGTAGGACGAGCAGGCAGTACTCCACCACGACTGATTGAGTTACTCTGGGGCCAAGAACATCATCCTAAAATAACCTTGGTGGGCAAAGGCGTAACTTTTGATACTGGAGGACTCGATATTAAATCAGCCAATAACATGTTGCTTATGAAAAAAGACATGGGGGGTGGAGCAAACGTTTTGGGATTGGCTAAACTTATCATGGATGCAAAATTGCCTTTCCGTCTACGCGTTTTGATTCCAGCTGTAGAAAATGCAATTTCTGCGAATGCTTACCGACCAGGTGATATTCTCAAAAGTCGTAAAGGTTTAAGTGTTGAAGTAGGTAATACAGATGCTGAAGGGCGACTTGTCCTTGCCGATGCACTCGCCTATGGTGATGAAGAAAGTCCACAATTCATGCTTTGCATGGCTACTTTAACAGGAGCAGCACGCACAGCATTAGGACCAGATCTTCCGGCATTTTATTGTAATGATTCACTATGGGCACAACAAATTTCTGAATCTGCTCACGCTGTTTTTGATCCTCTTTGGCAAATGCCCCTTTGGAAACCTTACCAAGAGATGTTATCATCACCAATTGCTGACCTTAACAATGTAACTGGAAATAGCTTTGCTGGCTCTATAATCGCTGCTTTATTTCTTAATTCTTTTGTTGAAAAAACTGAACATTTTGCGCATTTTGACCTTTATGGATGGGTTCCAAAAGAAAAACCAGGATACCCTATTGGTGGATCAGCACAAACTATCCGTGCCCTTTATAATATTTTTAAAAATGAGTTTTGACACAAATATCCACAAAAATGGACAATTTTGCAGCTTAAAGAATAATTGGTCTTACACTGTGTTCTTGGTTTTATTGGAAGATAAAAATCTTACCAAGACAGTTTTCGTGAGTCTTCTTAAAGGTGAGATGCCCAAAAATGGAAAGCAAAAAAATGATCTCTAAAGACCCAAGGCTTTATGCATTCAGAGATGATCTAGCAGATCAACGTCTTGAAACAGAAATTACAGCTCAGCGCTTTGTTCAAGGTAAAAAAAGACGTGTTAATACCGCGGTCGCCGGACTTTTTAAAGAAAATAGTAAAAACAGTGAAAGACAAACAGAATGCTTATTCGGAGAAGAGCTTCTCATTTTTGAACAAGGGGAAACGATGTCGTGGGGGCAATCACTCAAGGATGGTTATGTCGGTTATATTGATACAAAAGTTCTTTGTTCATCAACCATAAAACAAACACATGTGGTTTCAGTACCACGCACATTTAAATATTTACACGCTGACTTACGTGGACCGATAAGCTCCCCTTTATCTATGGGAAGCAAAGTCAGTGTTGTTGATGAAATTGAAGTCCGTGATACAACGTATTCTATTCTTGAAAATGGAACGGCAATCATTACGAGCCATCTCAGCCCCATTGGACGCGTATATGAAGATTATGTCACAGTTGCAGAAACCTTTATCCGTACACCTTATCTTTGGGGTGGTATCAGCGGTTTTGGAATTGATTGTTCGGGACTCATTCAGCTCTCTATGATGATGACCGATCAAATAGTTTTACGAGACACCGATATGCAGCAAGAAACTGTAGGCAAGCTTCTTACAGACACTGATAAACTTCAACGAGGTGATTTAATTTTTTGGAAAGGTCATGTGGCTATTATGATTGATCATGAAAATATTATTCACGCTAATGGTTTTTCTATGGACGTTATGATCGAGCCATTGGAAGAAGCAATTACGCGTATCGCTAAAAAAAATCAATACCCCATTGCAAAACGTCGCCCAATTCAAGAAATTTAATACATGCCTCCTATAAAAAATTAATTGAATGTTTTTTATTATACAATAGATTGATTTATAAGGATAATTATCCATTATTTACTCTGTGTCAAGCATTCTAAATATCGTAAAATTCTCTCATTTCAAATCGGTTTTTATGTTGAATCAATCAAAATCGCTTGCTTGTTCATCACAAGCAAAATTGATGTATAAGTAAAAATATCCCTTATGAATGCTCTCAAATGCCAAGAGCTATCATAATAACATTGGGACCAACTTACTCCTTCGTAAGCGTAAGGATAGTATGCTCAATAGATTTTACATTATTTCCATATTTCCATGGGAGCTTTAACGTTATACCATTCACTAGTGCGGCACGAAACGGGTTTTGGAGCATTGCGAAATGCCTCTTTTAAACAAGCTCGTGAATACGCAGCACAATGCCGCTCTACATTACGTAAAGAACGCGCTCCTCTTAATCAAAAGCAACATTTTTGATCTTTTCTTAAAGTTCATACTCATTTAGAAATCTTTATCAATATTCGCCTATCTTTAAATACTGAGAAAACTAATCGACCGTCTTACTGAAGAACTTTCATTAAAATATCATATAGTCAATTATAAATCGTATTACATAACTTAAATAAGAGTTCTTAATATTATCATATTTCACTGTTTCAAATACCTTTATTACAAGTCAATAGAGAAATAAGCGTATTATAAAAAAATGAAAATAAAGATTACTACGCAGATTTATTATTTCTTTTCTATTCAGTTTTATGTTTTTTTAAATATACAAAAATAATATATTCCTTATTTATATACTTACCTAGGTAGCTTTTTCTCCATCTCTCATACCATAGATATGTATGATATATAGTTCTCTAAGAAGTCTTATTTTCATGTTTTCTTTTATATTTAATCATTCATTAACCGTATGTTTTATTTTTTTAAAATTATTTTTTAAATTACATACCACTCTTTTTATTCGTACGTTATTGAACATTTTTTTGATTGGGAAATCGTATAACATCAAGAAAAATAAAACTTATGATTACAAAACAATACGTTATTATATAATATATGTATTACATATGATAATTAGGATTTTGGTCATGTAAAACAATCTCCAATAATAAACACAAAGCGTTCTTTTTTAAAGCATTTTTTGAATTTTTTCTATTATTGATATCTTATGAAATAAATACTCCTAATATCTCTCAGTGCATCTAAGACAATCTCTCAATGATAATCGCGAAAAGTATAAATCCATTATCTACCACCATTTTTATGCTTATAAAGCGTGCAAAGGCATCATTATATACTTTGCTAATTCTCAATGTTGCGATAACCCTTGGCTAGTAGAGAGTGTTCTTTCAGCACGTATTTTATTTCTTTCTTAAATAATTTTAACATGCCCCGCCCCGCTTGGAACATGAAAAAGAATGATTTTGATTAATTTAAAATAAGACAGTTTTGAAATGAGAAAATTTTTTACGACTCTGGACTTCCCCATGCAACATAAAAATTATATTATCATTATAACTCAATATATTGGTTTATATTTAAACAATATTCCCTGCTTATAACACATCAAAGAAGGTGATTTTTCAATACCTGAACCAATGGTTTATCAGCATCAGGCATAGGGTATTTATCAAGATCATTAATAAAAACCCATTCTAAATTTTGCCCTTCTCGTCCTTGTGCAACGCCCTCATAATGGTCACAAAGATACAATGGCATTAAGAGATGAAATGTTTTATAGCTATGACTTGCAAATGTTAAAGGGTGTAAATTATTTGGTTGAACATAAATACCAAGCTCTTCCTCTAGTTCACGAATCAATGATGCTTCCGGAGTTTCACCTTGCTCAACCTTGCCACCAGGAAACTCCCATAAACCAGCTAGTGATTTTCCTTCAAGACGCTTAGTTAGCAAAACACGATTATTCTGATCGAACAATGCGCATGCAACAACAAGAAGAATGGAACTTTTTATATACATATTACTCGCCAATAGGGATCATAAAGATAACTGTCTTTATCTATCATACCCCTCCTGCTCCTAAAAGAACTTACATCCTTCATTTTTTCTGAAAAATAATAAGCTGTTAAATATAAAATGCATCCGTTAACTTCTATAATTGCTGTTGATCATAACGTACTCTTTTGTTAAATCGCAAGACCAAACTGTCGCTGTACCATTACCCAAACCGATATCAACACGAATTGTGATGTGCTTACCTTGCATATAAGTACCTATTGTCTCTTCACAATACTCAGGATCTCGTTCGCCATTGATCGCCACACGATGCTCACCAAACCAAATCATCAATAGATCACGATCGACTTCAACACCAGCCTTCCCAACGGCCATAACCACCCGTCCCCAATTCGCATCTTCACCGGCAATAGCCGTTTTTACAAGTGGTGAATTTGCAATTGACAAAGCAATCGTTTTTGCAGCATCGTTTGTTGTAGCACCAATTACATTAACCTCAATTAAATGACGAGCACCTTCACCATCACAAACAACTTGTAATGCGAGCTCGTGCAAAAGTGCACTCAAGTGCTTTGAGAACACTTCATAACGCGGATCTGTTTTACATCTAATGCAGGGAAAATGTTCTTTTCCTGTCGCAAACAACATAAGCGTATCTGAAGTTGAGGTATCACTATCAACAGTAATTGAATTAAAAGAACCCTCAACTGCCTCTGATAACATGGATTGGAGTGCATCCGAAGAAATAGTAGCATCACTAACTACAAATGACAGCATTGTCGCCATATCGGGTGCAATCATACCAGCACCCTTTGCAATTCCATTAATGGTAACACACTCTCCCCCACAGTCAAAAGTGCGCGTCGCAAGTTTTGGAAATGTGTCCGTTGTCATTATGGCTTTCGCAGCTTCCAACCAATTTCCCTCTTCTGCTGTCTCTGTCATACTTGGTAAAAGATTGACAATACCCGAGGCATCCATTGGCTCACCAATAACACCTGTGGAAGCTATAAAAACTTCATCTTCTCTAACCTTTAAAGCGTTCGCTGCTGCATATATTATTTCATTCGTTGTGTGCTTTCCTTTGCTTCCTGTAAAAGCATTTGCATTTCCAGAATTTACAACAACAGCTCTAGCAACCCCATGAGGAAGCGATGCGCGACAATGCTCTACAGGAGCAGATGGACATTTAGAACGTGTAAAAACGCCTGCCACACTCGCTGGCTCATCGAATATAATCAAAAGAAGATCTGTACGACCTTTATATTTAATCCCAGCTTCAACTGTTGATATCCGTACACCAGATAATGGAGAAAGCTCCTGGATCTTTTGAGGCGACAAAGGAGAGATTTTCAAAACCACAATATGCTTTCTATAAAAAAATGAAATGATTGCAGATCAATAACCTCTCATAGAAAACTGCTAGATTTTTTGAACAAAACCAACCTAGCAAATTATCTATTAAAGAGGCTATCTACTTATTTTCCTAGCTATTCCGTATCTTCTTCATCGGACGTCTCATCGGGAAGCAGCGTCCCATTTTGATGAAGCGATTCCATGATTTTTGTAACATTAGGATCAGGGTATTTCACATCTATCTTGCTACGTAAATCAACAATCAGTTCTTGATAGCGCTTTTTTATCAGCTGTGTCCGCAACATTTCTTTAACATCATCAAATGCAGGCGGTTGTTTTACACGACGATCCTCTAATTTAATAATATGCCAACCAAAAGGACTTTCAACAGGTTGTTTAGTGTATTCGCCAACTTTCAAACCAAATGCGGCATCTTCAAAAGGCTTGACCATTTGACCATGGCTAAAATAACCAAGATCACCCCCAACGGCAGCAGAACCATCTGTTGAACTTTTCTTTGCAATCTCTTCAAAACTTTCGCCTTTATTTAAATGCTTAATGATAGCTTCTGCTTCTTTTCTCGTTTTGACCAAAATATGACGCGCTTTAACCTCATCCTCCTTAGGTAGAGCAGCAACTTCTTGCTTATAAAGAGCTTCCAAATCAGTATCCGATATTTTGTCAACAATCGTCTGTTTAAAATAAAGCTGTTGAAGAACATTATCACGCATGACTGCCATACGTTTATCGTAAGCTTCTGTCTTATCAAGACCTTTTCTTCTTGCTTCTTTTGCAAGTGCCTGCATATCTAAATAAGCTTTTAGAACCATCATACGACGTTGTTCATCAGGAAAACGTGCTAAATTAGGATTTATTTCAAGTGCTAAATCATCCAATTGACCTGCTGTAATATTTTTCCCATCAATAACTGCCATAACATGAGAAGGAGAAATTGCTTTTTCAGAAGCTTTCTCCAAAGTTTTTAAATCATTCGATGGTGAATTCACACCTTCTTGGGCTTTCACCCCTAAACTTGTACTTGCCAATAAAGTTGATGCTAAAAACAGCGTGATAAAGTTGAATTTCATAAATATACTCCTTAAAAGTGAAGGCAGGTTCAAGATTCCAATTTTCTTTACCATAACACTTTATTCTTTAAATATAGAGAAATAAATTAGTAATTTCATTGTAAAAAATATAAAATCGTTCTTTTATCTCGGTTTCTACAACCCTATCTAATGCAAATGAAAAACATGATCATAGAGAAAAATGACATATTGTATCTTCAATTACTTTGTATTGTATCAGTTAAATAGCATACCTAAAGTTGACATAGCGCGCTTAGCCTCTTATCTCTACGTTACAATTAAAATGGAAAATTGCACACCAGCAAGTATAATGGTACCATCTGCATTTCATTATATCTCTAATGATATCAGAAAACTTAAAGAAAATGTAGAGAATGGGGAAAACGTATGAATTACCCAACAAAAGTGACAATAATTAAAAGAAAGGGCCAGTGATGGTCGGTTTAGGTGTTTTTGCACGTAAATTTTTTGGTTCAGCTCATGAGCGACGCCTCAAAGCACTCCGCCAAAAAGTTGCACAAATTAATGCTTTGGAAGAACAATTCGTAAAATTAAGTGATGAGCAGCTTTACCAAAAAACAGATGCCTTTCGTAAACGTCTTAGTGGAGGTGAAAGTATTGATTTGCTCTTACCAGAAGCTTTCGCAACTGTTCGTGAAGCAGCAAAACGTGTTTATGACATGCGTCCTTTTGACGTACAACTTATTGGTGGAATGGTCCTTCACGACTGCGGCATAGCTGAAATGCGTACTGGTGAAGGTAAAACATTAATGGCAACTCTACCAATTTATCTCAATGCATTGGAAGGTAAAGGCGTTCATGTTGTGACAGTAAACGATTATCTCGCCAGTCGTGATGCTGAAACAATGGGGAAAATTTTTAGTTTTCTAGGGCTTACAACAGGCGTGATTCTTCATGATCTTGATAGTGAAGCCCGCCGAGAGGCATATGCATGCGACATCACCTATGCCACAAATAATGAACTAGGTTTTGACTATTTGCGTGATAATATGGCCTTCGATCATAGTCAAATGGTCCAACGTGGACATCATTACGCAATTGTTGATGAAGTTGATTCGATTCTTATTGATGAAGCCCGTACCCCCCTTATTATTTCTGGTCCTCTAGAAGATCGGACTGACTTCTATAACCTTATTGATACATTTATTCCTGCCTTAACTCCAGAAGACTATGAAATAGACGAAAAACAAAAAACAACGACCTTTACCGAAGTTGGTACTGAAAAAATTGAAAAAATGCTCGAACAAGCTGGGCATCTTAAAGGTGAGAGTCTTTATGACATAGAAAATGTCGCTATCGTTCATCATGTCAATAATGCTCTAAAAGCTCATAAACTGTTTGCTCGCGATAAAGATTATATTGTTCGCAATGATGAGATCGTTATTATTGACGAATTTACAGGGCGAATGATGCCTGGGCGGCGTTATTCTGAAGGACTTCATCAAGCTTTAGAAGCTAAAGAGCATGTTGCTATTCAACCAGAAAACCAGACACTTGCTTCCATCACTTTCCAAAATTACTTCCGTATGTATAGAAAATTATCTGGCATGACTGGAACTGCAACAACAGAAGCCGAAGAATTCAGAAATATTTATGGTCTTGACGTTGTCGAAGTTCCTACAAATTTGCCAATACAACGTATTGATGAAGATGATGAGATTTATCGAACAGCAGAAGAGAAATATCGGGCAATTGTGCGTGATATCCGTCAAGCACACGAAAAAGAACAGCCTATTCTTGTTGGAACAACCTCTATTGAAAAATCAGAACAATTGGCAGAACGTTTGCGAAAAGAAGGCATTACCGATTTTAGAGTCTTAAATGCTCGCTATCACGAACAAGAAGCATATATCATTGCGCAAGCAGGAGTTCCTAAAGCTCTCACCATTGCAACCAACATGGCAGGACGCGGTACGGATATACAACTTGGTGGTAATGTTGAAATGCGCATTCGACAAGAGTTACAGGATATCACCGAAGGTCCAGAGCGGACAGCTAAAATTGAAGAAATAAAAAAAGATGTCAAGCAACTTAAAGAAAAAGCTTTAGCGGCTGGAGGGCTTTACGTTATCGCTACTGAACGTCATGAAAGCCGTCGTATTGATAACCAGCTTCGTGGACGTTCTGGTCGCCAAGGCGATCCTGGTCGCTCAAAATTCTTTCTCTCTCTTCAAGATGATCTTATGCGTATCTTTGGCTCCAACCGTATGGATGGTATGCTACAAAAACTTGGATTGAAAGAAAATGAAGCTATTATCCATCCATGGATTAATAAAGCCCTTGAAAAAGCACAAAAAAAGGTCGAAGCACGAAACTTTGAAATTCGTAAAAATCTACTAAAATATGATGATGTCATGAATGATCAACGCAAAGTTATTTTTGAACAGCGTATGGAGGTCATGAATGCAGATGATTTATCAGAAATGATCCTTGAAATGCGTAATGAAGTCGTAGAGGATCTCGTAGAGGCTTATATTCCATCAGGGACATATTCTGAAAAATGGGATGCAAAAACTCTCGAAGAAGAGCTTCAACAACTCTTTAATCTTGAGCTTCCAGTGGAAGAATGGGCAAAAGAAGATGGAATTGCCGAGGAGCAAATTCTAGAGCGTGTATCAGATGCTGTTACAAAACTTGAAAATGATCGTACTGAACGATATTCTCCAGAAGTTATGGCTTATTTTCACAAAGCAGTGTTGCTCGAAACTATTGACACGTTATGGCGTGAACATCTGGTAAGTTTAGACCATTTGCGTTCTGTTGTTGGGTTTCGTGGTTATGCGCAGCGGGATCCACTCAATGAATATAAGACAGAATCATTTGAACTCTTTCAAAATATGTTGAAAAATTTGCGCAGAATTGTCACTTCTAAACTTATGCGCTTTGAAATTATTCAACAACCCACAGAACCAACCATGCCTGAGCAAACGGATGCTGTTTCATCCGTCTTTAATGATCAAAGTCAAGAAAATGCTCCAACCTTATGGGCACGATCACAAGAAAATAGATTTGTTAATCCACAAGATCGTGACCCTAACGATATAACCACATGGGGAAAAGTTGGACGTAATGAGCGTTGTCCTTGCGGTTCAGAGAAAAAATACAAACACTGTCATGGAGCCTTTGTTTGAAAAGTAAACTATGCAAATGAATAAAAAGCGAAATTATGAGCAAGAATTGCGCACAGCTGGTTTAAGAGTAACACGTCAACGACGTGTTATTCTTGATATTTTGACGGATACAAATGATCATCCCAATGCATTTGAAATTTTTCAGCGTGCAAACAAAATAGATTCGAATATTTCACTCTCAACGGTTTATCGAACCATGAAAATATTAGAAGGAAATGGAACAATTCATCGCCATAGCTTTAGTGGTGGTCCATCTCGTTTTGAGCAAGCAGATGGGCAACATCATGATCATCTTATTGATATAGAAACAGGACAAGTTATCGAGTTTCATTCTGATGTTATTGAAAAGCTGCAAGAGGAAATTGCAAAATCCCTTGGCTATGATATTATTCATCATCGCCTTGAACTTTACGGAAAAAAAAACTCTTAAAAAAATGATTATATATCATTAGATAAAATACCTCAGGCAAATCAAATTTTATAAAAATTTACCTTTAAAATATAATAGTTTTCATTGGCAAAAAAAAAGAATTGCTTTATTACCTCTTTTTGTATGATGCTATACGGTAATTCATTGCCGATATTATCACAAAAAATCATTGCAAAAAAATATTATAAAAATTGTATTATGAAAAATTAGGCCAATATTATCATGGTTTCTTTGCCACAAGATCGTATGAAACAGCTTGAAAAGCGCTTTGAAATAATTGAAAGCCAAATGACAACAAATCCAAATGCTGAAACATATGTCAAATTAGCTTCTGAATATGCAGAACTACAACCCGTTATTACCTCTATACGCGCATTAAATGCTCTTTACGAAGAGATTACAGAATTAGAAGCGATTATCAACGATAAACAAACAGATATAGAGATGCGTAACCTTGCCCAGGAAGAGCTACCATCGTTATATAAAAAAGGAGAGCAATTTGAAAAAGAACTCCAGATTCTGCTTTTGCCTAAAGATGTTGCTGATGAAAAAAGCGCTATTATTGAAATTCGAGCAGGAACGGGTGGATCAGAAGCAGCACTTTTTTCCGGTGATCTTTTTCGCATGTATGAACGTTATGCCCATGCTCACCATTGGAAAGTAGAAGTTATTTCACTCAGTGAGGGGGAAGTTGGCGGATATAAAGAGATTATTGCTAGCATTTCAGGAAAAGGTGTCTTTTCTAAATTGAAATATGAATCAGGTGTCCATCGTGTGCAACGCATCCCTGAAACAGAGACAGGTGGACGTATTCATACATCTGCTGCTACCGTTGCTGTACTTCCAGAGGCTGAAGATATTGATATTGATATTCGTCCTGAAGATATTCGTATCGACACAATGCGTGCATCTGGAGCAGGAGGACAGCATGTTAATACAACGGATTCAGCTGTTCGTATCACGCATATTCCAACAGGAATTATGGTCGTACAAGCAGAAAAATCACAACATCAAAACCGAGCACGAGCCCTTCAAATTTTACGGGCACGCTTATTCGATATCGAACGACAAAAAGCGGAAAATGAACGTTCAGCTTCCCGTAAGAGCCAAGTTGGTTCTGGTGATCGTTCAGAACGTATTCGTACCTATAATTTTCCACAAGGACGCATCACGGATCACCGTATTAATCTGACCCTGTATAAGCTTGATCGCATATTGGAAGGAGATCTTGATGAGCTTATTCATGCACTCATCTCAGATCACCAAACAGCACTCCTGATGGAAATGGACGATAATTGAACAAATATTCTTTCAAAAATGTCATCCAACAAACTCAAAAAAAATTGCGCATGAAAGGAATTTCTGAAGCCAATCTCGATGCGAAAATACTCATTGAATGGATAACAGGAATAAATGCTGCTGAAAGAATTTCTCAACCAGATATACCTCTATCTTCTGAGCACATTACACAAATAAAACAGGCTGTCCAACGGCGGATTGCAGGCGAACCCGTCTACCGTATTATAGGAGAACGAGAATTTTATGGCATATCCTTCGCTTTGTCTCAAGAGACGTTAGAACCCCGTCCTGATACAGAAACGTTGATAGATCTTGTTCTCCCTTTCCTCAAAAAATATGTCGAAAATTCGAGAAAAATAACACTCCTTGATATGGGGACAGGAAGTGGCGCCATTGCCATTGCCATTCTTAAACACATTCCACAATCCTATGCAGTCGCTGTCGATATTTCTGAAGATGCCCTTAAAACAGCGACAAAAAATGCAAAAAATGCTGAAGTAATACATCGCTTCACACCTCTTCTTAGCGATTGGTTTAATTCTGTCACTGGTCGCTTTGATTTCATTGTTTCCAATCCACCTTATATCCCCGCAAAAGATATCAAAAAACTTGCAAAAGAAGTGCGCTTACATGATCCATTACGCGCTCTTATCGGTGGAAAAGATGGTCTTGATTTTTATCGTAAGCTCGCCCATGAAGCAGCCAACTACTTAAAAGAAAACGGCACTATCGCTGTTGAAATTGGTTACTCTCAAGAAAAAGAAGTTTGCAATTTGTTTGAAACAAATGGCTTTCAATGTTTAGAAATGCGCAAAGACCTCAGTGGAATACCCCGCGCACTTCTATTTGCATGCAAACATTAAAATTCCCAATCATCATCCGTGGTAGCAACCGCCTTGCCAATGACATAAGAAGAACCAGCCCCTGAAAAAAAGTCATGATTTTCGTCAGAGTTTGGTGATAAAGCTGCCAAAATAGCGGGATTAACACGACAAACCTCAGGGGGGAAAAGAGCTTCAAAACCTAAATTCATTAAAGCCTTGTTAGCATTATAATGAAGAAAAATTTTAACATCTTCCGTCAATCCAAGTGCATCATAAAGATCTTCAGTATATTTGCACTCGATGTTATAAAGGTCAAAGAGCAGGTTAAAAGCAAAATCTTTAATTTCTTGTCTTTTGGCTTCATCAAGCTTTGCAAAGCCCAATTGGAATTTATAACCTATATAATAACCGTGAACCGCTTCATCACGAATGATCAGTCGAATGAGATCTGCTGTATTGGTTAACTTAGCGCGACTGGCCCAATACATGGGCAAATAAAAACCAGAATAAAATAAAAAGCTTTCCAGTAAAGTAGAAGCAATTTTTTTCTTGAGTGGATCATTTGCTTCATAACGTTCAAGTACTAATCTAGCCTTTTTCTGCAAATGAATATTTTCTTCCGACCATCTAAATGCATCATCAACTTCTACGGTCGAGCAAAGGGTTGAAAAAATAGAGGAATAAGAACGTGCATGAACCGCTTCCATAAACGCAATATTCGTCAAAACCGCCTCCTCATGCTCTGTTATCGCATCAGCCAGAAGCGAAATGGCTCCTACAGTGTTTTGAATTGTATCTAAAAGCGTTAGTCCTGTAAAAACACGAATCGTTAATTTACGTTCTTCATCCGTTAAGCTTGACCATGAGGGAATGTCATTGGAAAGTGGAACCTTCTCAGGTAACCAAAAATTCCCAGTTAAGCGGTTCCATACTTCAAGATCTTTCTCATCATGTAATCTATTCCAATTAACAGCACACACAACAGGATTTTTGGTTGTAATCTTTGTCATATGATGATCTCCTATAAACTGCACGAAACACAGCCATCTACTTCTGTTCCACTTAATGCTACTTGCCGTAATCGTACATAATAAATACTCTTGATACCCTTTTTCCAAGCATAAATTTGTGCGCGGTTAATATCACGTGTGGTCGCTGTATCGGGAAAAAATAATGTTAATGAAAGACCTTGATCAACATGCTGTGTTGCAACAGCATAGGTATCTATAATTTTTTCAGGCCCAATCTCATAAGCATCTTGGTAAAAATTCAAATTCGTATTATCCATATAAGGAGCGGGATAATAAACGCGCCCAATTTTTCCCTCTTTGCGAATTTCAATTTTTGAAGCAATTGGATGAATAGAAGAAGTGGCATGATTAATATAGGAAATAGATCCCGTGGGTGGAACAGCCTGTAGATTGCGATTATACAACCCATACTCAACAACTAAATCTTTGAGTTCCTGCCAATCATTTTGACTTGGAATAACAATATTGTTCCGTGCAAAAAGCTCTTGTACAAGCGCAAATTGCGGTTTCCATTCTTTTTCAATATATTTTTCGAAAAAACGCCCATCTGCATAAGCTGATTTTTCAAACCCTGCAAATATTTCTTGACGTTCGCGCGCAATTAAATTGGAAGCACGTATGGCGTGATATGTCACAATATAAAAGTAGATATTGGTAAAATCAATCGCTTCTGGAGATCCATAATAAATCTGCTCACGCGCTAGAAACCCATGCAAATTCATTTGTCCCAAACCAATCGCATGACTTTCGGCATTGCCTTTCGCAATGGAAGGTACACAAGCAATATTGCTCATATCCGAAACAGCAGTCAGAGCACGAACAGCAGATTCTACGGTCTGTCCAAAATCAGGACTTTCCATTGCTTTGGCAATATTCATGGATCCAAGATTACAGGATATGTCACTTCCAATCGTGCGATACGTTAAATCTGTCTCCAGTTCACTCGCCTCACTCACCTGCAAAATTTCTGAACATAAATTGCTCATACTTATGCGCCCAGCTATCGGATTCGATCGATTAGCAGTATCCTCAAATAAAATATAGGGATAACCCGACTCGAATTGAATTTCCGCTAGTGTCTGGAAAAAAACGCGTGCACTTATTTTCTTTTTACGAATCTTTGCATTATCAACAAAGGATCGATAATGCTCCGTTAAAGAAATATCGCTAAAGGGTTTACCTGTAACACGCTCGATGTCATACGATGAGAAGAGATACATATCCTCATTATTCCGTGCAAGCTCAAAAGTAATATCAGGAATAACGACACCAAGCGAAAGCGTTTTGATTCTAACTTTTTCATCAGCATTTTCACGCTTTGTATCCAAAAACTTCATAATATCTAAATGATGAGCATGCAAATAAACAGCTCCAGCCCCCTGTCGTGCCCCAAGCTGATTGGCGTAAGAAAAAGAATCTTCCAAGAGTTTCATCACCGGTAAAACACCTGAGGACTGATTTTCTATTTGCTTAATTGGCGCTCCAGCTTCCCGCAAATTGGTCAAACAAAGCGCCACACCTCCACCACGTTTTGAAAGCTGCAAAGCCGAATTAACCGAACGACCTATCGA
This sequence comes from Bartonella sp. AC62GZZY, assembly GCF_042196525.1. Lineage (NCBI taxonomy): Bacteria > Pseudomonadati > Pseudomonadota > Alphaproteobacteria > Hyphomicrobiales > Bartonellaceae > Bartonella > Bartonella sp. AC62GZZY. The sequence continues at coordinate 48,524 of NZ_JBHIQN010000004.1, read as the reverse complement.
TTCCATATTATCTTCAACACGTAGCAAAAAACACGAAACCAATTCACCACGTTGTTTTTTGCCAGCATTTAGAAATGTCGGCGTTGCTGGTTGAAAACGTCCTGTAATAATTTCATCCACAAAACTTTCCGCAAGAGCTTTATTCCCTTGTGCCAAATATAAAGCTACAAGACAGACGCGATCTTCATAACGTTCAAGATAACGTTTCCCATCAAAAGTCTTCAGTGTATAGCTGGTATAATACTTAAACGCGCCTAAAAAGGTAGGAAAACGAAATTTAAATGCATAAGCACGTTTAAAAAGCTTTTTAATAAAAGAAAAATCATAAAGCTCAAACAAAGCTTTTTCATAATAACCTTCTTCTATTAAGTAATCTATTTTTTCCTTCAAGTTATGAAAAAAAACTGTATTTTGATTAACATGCTGAAGAAAATATTGCCGCGCAGCAAGCCGATCCATATCAAATTGAATATGACCATTTTCATCATAAAGATTAAGCATTGCATTCAACGCATGATAATCAGTAACCTGATCCGATTTCTGCGATTGTCCTATACCAATTGTTTCCAAAATCTTTCCAATCCCTTTTTTACATAAATAACGTCTTCATCAGTTCCACGCAGCTCAAAACGATAAAGGCAAGGGACACAACATTTTTCAGCAATAATTTTACTTGCTAAATTATAATAGCGACCAAAATTACGATTCCCACCGCCAATAACACCACAAATTAATTTTCGGTTCTCAGATTCATTAAGAAACTGGACAACGGCCTTTGGCACGGCCCCTCTTCCTTCGCCATCTGCATATGTAGGAACAACCAATACATAAGGTTCACCAACCAATGCAGAAGGCTTTTTTTTATCAATTTTGAAGAGTCGTTGACCAAGCTGCGAGACAAAATGTTCTGTATTACCCGTTGCACTCGAATAATAAACAATAAGCCCCATTAAGCACAAAGACCACTAATCATATCTGGTCTAAAACCAGACCAATGATTTTCACCACAAACAACGACAGGAACCTGACGATACCCCAGAGATTGAACAAAACTATATGCTTGTTCATCACAGGAAATATCAACAACACGATAATGAATGCCTTTTGCATCAAAAGCGCGGCGTGTAGCATCACATTGGACACAAGATGGTTTACTATAAATAGTGATCGACATTTTCTTCAACTTTCACAATTCCAAACAATCAACCCTGAAAGGTCAATCTAATAATTTTATAGGTACTCAAGAATAACAAAAAACAGAAATTGTAAGCAAAACATGTGGTTATTTTCAAATAATACACAGCTTCTTAAACATAACAGAATTCCTCATCAAATAACTTCAAAAACTATGATGAGAATAAGCGATTATTCTACAACTTAAATGGCAAAGCCCCCTAGTTATAAAACAATCTTTTGCTTGCATTACAATTCCCTCCTGCTGTCTAAAAAACTAACGTTCTAAACTACCGTTTTTCAAGAGCTCTGTTTACTCTTTTACGGCAAAAATCAATTACAAAAACGAAAGGGAATCCTTCCAAAAGAGACTCTTCAGTAAAAATACTGCTATATCTTTGGCCAATAAACTCTTTACAATAATGGAAATAACTTAGATACCAAACGAAACACACTAACACCCTCTCTTGTGCTTATTTAGAATCACCAATCATTTTGATACTATATATAGTATATACTCTCTCTCTTTCGTCAAGGTGAATTCAATTATTATTTTTAATTTTCCACGATCTTCCCACTAAAATTTTCAGTACTCAAAACTATGTAATAATATAACATTTTGTTGACAAACGTTATATTATTACATAGTTTCCAAAATAATAAGCAACAATGGTAAAAAATATGGATCTGCACTTCAATAAGACAACATTAGGCTATAGGAATAGAATAGCAATAAAGAACTTTTCAGCAAAGTTAAAAGCTGGTTCATTGGTTGCAATAACAGGTGATAATGGCGCTGGAAAATCGACACTGCTAAAAGCCATCGCCGGATTGATTAAACCTCTTAAAGGAAAAATTACAAAACCAAAAAAAAGCCGCATTGCTTATCTTGCTCAGCAATGTCATGTAGATCAAACATTTCCAATTGATGTGAAAACGCTTATCAAAACAGGGTTATGGTCCTTTTGTGGATTATGGAAAAACCAACGCCCTTATGATTCTAAGATTCAGAATGCGCTTGAAATGGTTGGACTCTCAGCACTTGCCACCCGTTCGCTTGAAACATTATCAGGTGGGCAATTACAACGCGCTCTTTTTGCACGTATCATTGTACAAGATGCCAATATTATTTTGCTTGATGAACCTTTCAATGGTGTAGATCATAATACCCAAAAAGACCTTCTTGCACTGATCACATACTGGCAACAGCAAGGACGCACAATTCTCACAGCACTCCATAACCCTCTCATCGTGCAAGAATTTTTTCCCCAAATGATTCAAATTGATCAACAAAACGCCTTTTATGGAGAAACAACACAGTTTTTAAACAACACCCTTCATCACGTTATGCCACCTCTCACATCCAATTCTTTCCCTATTAGCGCACAACAAAAACAAAATCTTCTCATTAATGATCCTCTCTTTCTTAGGTTATAAGACGTGTATGCATTTTTTCTTGCCCCCTTTGTTGATTTCCAATTTATGCAAAACGCTCTTATCGGCTCTATTCTCCTCTCTATTAGTGCTTGTCCTGTTGGTGTGTTTTTGATGCTCCGTGGAATGAGTTTGACAGGAGATGCTATCTCTCATGCCATTCTTCCTGGTGTTGCAACTGCTTTTCTCATTTGCGGCTTCTCCCTTATATCTATGACACTTGGTGGTATTTTTGCTGGCATTATTGTTGCTTTAGCAACCATTTTGATTTCACGAAACAGCTTTCAGAAAGAAGATGCATCCATGACCGTCTTTTATCTTATTGCACTCGCGGCAGGTGTTATTATTATCTCACTGAAAGACTCAACTATTGAGCTGCTTCATCTCTTATTCGGATCGGTTCTTGCACTTGATGCACAAGCCCTTTGGTTAATCACTACTATAATGCTGATTACACTATGCAGCCTTTGTATTTTTTGGCGTGCACTCGTTTTAGAAAGCTTTGACCCCCTCTTTTTTAAATCACTCTCTCCATTGAGTAAATATATTCATATTTCATTGCTTGGACTTGTGGTGCTGAATCTAGTTGGAGGCTTTCAATCACTAGGAACATTACTTTCCGTTGGCATTATGATGATTCCAGCCATTACAGCCCGTTTTTGGTTTTCACGGCTAGGCCCTATTTGCGCGCTTTCCACTCTTTTTGGAATCATTTCTAGCGTAGGTGGTCTCCTGCTTTCTTTTCATCTTTCACTTCCATCCGGCCCTGCTATCATCATTACCGCAGGATTTATTTATCTTGTTTCCTGTTTGATAAGTCCACGTGGCTTTATTGTAGCATGGTTTCCCCACCTCTTTTATACCTCCTCACTTTAAGGAAAAAAACGTGCCTAAATTTGCTCAAAAATTTGTTCTTCTTGGAGCTTTATTGCTTGCCCTTTCTCCATTTTCTGCTTCTGCACACAATAAAATCAAAGTTGTTGCGAGCTTTTCCATTCTTGCAGATCTCATAAAAAATGTAGGAGATAACCATATCTCTATGACCACTTTTGTAGGTCCCAATGCGAATACCCACACTTATGAACCTACCCCTCATGATGCTCAAGCTCTTAGAAATGCTCAAATTATTTTCATCAACGGACTTCATTTAGAGGGGTTCATTGACCGCCTTATCACAGCAAGCGGTACAAAAGCACTTCTTGTCAAAGTTAGTGATAATATACCCCCTCTCGAAATGAAAAAACAAGAACATAATGCCCATCATCACAGCGTTATTGACCCACACGCTTGGCAAACAATTCCCAATGTTGAAATCTATGTGAAGAATATTGCTGCTGCTTTTTGTAAAATTGATCCACAATCCTGCACCAGCTACAAAAAAAATGCCGAAACCTACATCCAAAAACTTAAAATAGCACAAGATACCCTGAAAACAAAAATTGCTACCATTCCTAAAGATAAACGTATCATTATCACATCTCATGATGCCTTTGGCTATTTTGCCAAGGAATATGGTTTTACTATCCTTGCTCCTCAAAGTGCTTCAACAGAAACTGAAGCAACCGCAGCCGATGTAGCCAAGCTTATTAAACAAATTAAAGCGAATAAAGCAACGGCCCTATTCGTTGAAAATATCTCTAATCCTCGTCTCATAAAACAGATTGCAAAAGAAACAGGTTTAACAATTGGTGGAACACTTTATTCTGATGCATTGTCAAACAAAAATGGCCCTGCAGCAACTTATCTCGATATGATGGAACATAATGTGAATACCATCATTGATGCTATCACAAAACATTAAGATCTTCTATAAAAGAGATAAAAAAGAGTTCATAAAATCGTAAGTCTATGATTATGTTACTAATGATGCCCCAACAGCTATAATTGATAACATTGATATGAAATAAAGTTACTTTTACAGAGAAATTTATACTCTATAGATTCTAAGATAGATAAAGTAAGTAGATTTATTGCCTCATGGTGCCCAAACTGTTAGCAGTAGCATTCTATTTTTCAATGCTTCTTTTACAATAACTCTCGACACTTGAAAGATTCATAAGAAGAATTTGGTGTCTCTTTCTTAAAGTATTTTTATCTATCCAACTTCATTTATAACATGCAAGTAGAATTGTGTATGAATAAAAACCACTTGAAGAAAAAATGCCTCTTATGAAGAGTCTCAACACAATAATTGTTGCAATGTTGGAGACTGAAAGAGAGTATGATGATGGCCCAAGCTTGTATTTTTATACGCATAAAGATGGCAATACACAATGGATTTTATGTTATACTATTTATAAACGACTGCGTGAAAAAATAGTTTGAACAACCTAGCAAGATATTTTTTTAAAAAAGTGCGTAAATTGGCAACCCAACAGCCTTCTGTTTAGGTATTCTGTTTTGTATGAGAGATGCAATTTTATTCAACGAACGTAAAAAAATGTGCTCGGCAATGCTTAATCGCCATTATGTAAGAGACATTGGCTTAGATGTTTTTGAAAATCGCAATACTAAATTAAAAGATGAGGCTAAAGATAAAATCTATTTTTTATTTGATGCTTTCATATTCTGCCTAAATTAAGCTGTCTCCTCATTTTAGAAATTACACAAAGCAGATAAGCTTATTCTACTTTAGCATACAAAACTGAATACAGCACTGAACCGTCTTCATATTTGTCTCAAACATACTGCTGTATAAAGTTTAGGTTGATTTATAAGCAACAAAAAATCACGCGCTTTATAAGAAAATAATATCATAAAACCATTAATAGACTGGCAATATATTGAAAAAATATACCAGCTTTTATAAAATGCTTTGCAAAACAATAATATAACTGCCTTTGTCCCTACTGATTCTTATAGGTGTTCGCACCAATCCCTTATGTTATATTCATAAAGATCTGTTTTAGAATGATCTATAGGCAATTTTTAACTCAAGAATATAGAAAGATCGATGAGATGTTACAGATGTATTTCATCTGCTTTTATCGCTAAAAGCAATGAAAATTCTAAAATAAGCACACCTTCTATCTCTCAGTGATTTTTTGCAACTTATCAGATACCCTTGCTGAGAATTACATAGTGATTTACATGAGAAAAAATAAACTTGCAGCATGCGCGCATAGGTTTCTCTCTAATTTATGTGATTGGTAAAAAAACAAATGCTTCTTATAGGAGCTCTGAAACTATTTTAGATCATATGGCCAGCAGTAAAATAGAATGCGCCTATTCTCGTAGAGACTATTTAGAACAGCGTCGTATTTTATGGATCAAATAGACTTCTTATGTTAGCGATCAAAGCTCAGATATGGGGCGCATCCTCCCTTATCTATGACTCATTTTTTCTCTCTATTTCTCTCATTTACTTTTATAATACACATAAATTATTACATCAATAAACATATGATAATATGTTGTTTTTTATAACAAAATTATAAATGAGTAAAAATTGGTTAATAAAGATTTATTCTATATTGATATTTTTTTATAATGAAAATGATGTTTGAAAATTATATTCTTCTTATAGACCATGAAAATGTAAAATTTCTTCATATAAATGTTTTGACATTCTCAGCGCCACGGAACAATGGATCATTACCAAAACTGTTAAAATTTTGTTTTTAATCCCATCGGTTACAACCTGAGTTTGTAAATGTAATTGAGCAAGTCAAAACACACCATTATCATGACGCAGCATAAAAGAGAGTCGTATCACATCAATTAATGCTTACTTATTATTTGTGCGCTTTCCTGTGTTTTTATTAAAAGTATGAAAATTCTGATGAGCAACTGTGAAACTTAGTTTTTGACCATAGTCGTGTGTCAAGCGTTCTTTTATTTCAATCGTAAAGATGCTACCATTCCAACGCGTTAAAACATGGCAACCTGTTCCAATAGGCTTGATAAGCTCAATTTTTGTGTGAAAGACAGGCCCTTTGTCTGGATGTTCGCCCAATAAGATGATCTCAGGTCTGAAGGCTAAAAGATCAGTTTCTTCGCCATAAGAAAATGAATGCCCTAAATGTTGTTCTAAGACATGGCGATCAAGAAAATTCATAGGAGGAGAACCAATGAAATCAGCAACAAATGTTGTTGCTGGAGTATCGTAAATTTCCATTGGTGTTCCAATTTGCTCGATAGCTCCTTTATTCAAAACCACTATTCTATCAGCTAATGTCATAGCTTCTAGTTGATCATGGGTAACATAGAGGCTCGTTGTTCCTAATGAACGCTGTAGTGTTTTTATTTCAATACACATTTGCGCCCGTAATTTTGCATCAAGATTTGAAAGAGGTTCATCAAAGAGAAAAACACGGGGTTGACGTACAATCACACGCCCCATTGCAACACGCTGACGTTGTCCTCCTGATAATTGTCGTGGTTTACGATCAAGAAATGGTTCTATCTCCAAAAGCTTTGCAGCATGTGCGATACGTTTTTTAATTTCTTCTTTAGGAGTTTTACGATTTTTAAGACCATATTCTAAGTTTCCACGAACTGTCATATGGGGATAAAGGGCATAATTTTGAAAAACCATAGCAATATCACGATCAGCTGGTTCACGATCATTGATACGTTCGTTATCAATGCATAATTCACCTGAGGTGACTTGTTCAAGTCCTGCTATAATACGTAATAAGGTTGATTTTCCACACCCTGAAGGACCGACAAGAACAAGAAGCTCTTTATCGGCAATAGTTAAGTTTAAATCATCAATGACCAGAATGCCGTTGTCATACTGTTTTTTTATATTTGATAACTGGATTATGGCCACAATTACTTCTCCGTTTCAATAAGGCCTTTGATAAAAAGCCGCTGCATGAAGATAACAACAAGAACAGGGGGAACCATGGCAACAACCGATACTGCCATGAGTATATTCCATTGAGGATCATGTTGAAGTGATTCGACAATAAGCTGTTTTAAAATAATAAGGATCGTTTGATGATTTTGATCCGTTGTGATGATAAGAGGCCAGAGATATTGTATCCATCCATAAATGAACATAATGATAAATAAAGCAGCGATATTACTTTTACTAAGAGGAAGAAGAATATCCTTAAAAAATTTAACTGGACCTGCACCATCAACACGTGCCGCCTCTAAGAGTTCATCTGGAACAGTCAAAAAAAACTGGCGAAATAAAAATGTAGCGGTTGCAGATGCAATAAGTGGAATAATCATTCCACTATAGGTATTAACCATCCCCAATTTTGCAACAATCTCATAGGTTGGAAGAATACGAACTTCGACAGGGAGCATCAATGTAACAAAAATAAGAACAAAAGCAGTTTTTCGGAAGGGAAAGCGCATGTAAATAATTGCATAAGCAGACAAAAGTGAAATAATAATTTTTCCAATACTAATCCCAAGAGCCATAATGAATGAATTCATTAAAAGTGGCCAGAGGTTGGGCAAACCCAGCTGTGCAAGGCCATCACCAAAGATTGTTTTATAATTTTCCAGAGCATATTTCCCAGGCAAAAGAGGAAGTGTTCCTGAGGTAAATGCTGCTGAACTATGAGTTGATGCAATGATAGCAACATAAACTGGAAAGCAAATAATGATAATACCAACAATGAGCGTTATATGGGTTATAACTTTCAAAACAGGGCGATTTTCAACCATAATTTGTTTCCTAATATTGTACACGGCGCTCAATCCAGCGAAACTGGATAAACGTTAAGACAATAACCATCAACATCAATAGTGTTGATTGTGCTGCCGATGCACCGATTATTTGATTTCTAAAGCCATCATCATATACTTTATAGACGAGGATGCTCGTTGCACGCGCAGGACCTCCAGAAGTTGTATTATCAATAATACCAAAAGTATCAAACATAACATAATTGACATTGACAATAAGAAGGAAAAACGTCGTTGGTGAAATTTGTGGGAAGATCACAGTCCAAAATCGTTTAAAGGGACCAGCACCATCAATGGCGGCTGCTTCTATTTGAGAACGCGGAACAGACTGAAGACCTGTAAGAAAAAAGAGAAAATTGTAAGAAATCTGTTTCCAGCTAGCCGCAATGACAATAAGAAGCATCGCTTGAGTGCCATTAATACGATAATTCCATAAAACCCCTATTTTTTCGAGAAGAAAAGGGATAATCCCAATAGTGGGATGAAAGATAAACAACCATAATATACCGGCCAATACTGGAGCAACAGCATAGGGCCAGAGCAAAAGCATTGTATAAGCCTTTTTTGCACGGATGACACGATCAACACAGACAGCTAAGAGAAGTGATATTGTCATTGAAGCGACAGTAACTGAGATGGAAAATACTGCGGTTGTAAGAAGCGATTGCCGATAAGTAGGATCAGAAAGAACGGTTATATAATTTTCAAGACCAATAAAAGTTGTTGTAAAGCCAAAAGGATCTTCGCGTTCAAAGGATGATTTTATTGCCTGAGCAGCAGGCCAAAAGAAAAACAAAAAAGTCACAAGGAGCTGAGGAAAAAGCAACCCGTAAGAAAGGAGACTATTTTTAAAATATGCATGCTTTTCTTGCATTCGTAGGGCTCTTTAAATGTAGAGACTTTAAAAAGATAAACAAAAAGGACTCAACGATTTTTGTTGAGTCTTTAATGTTTAACAATAAAACGAAATTAATGATTGGATTTTTCAAATTCACGCAAGAGTTTATTTCCACGTTTAACGGTTTCATCTAAACCATCTTTCGGTGTTTTTGAACCACGAAGAACAGCTTCCAACTCTTGATCAAGAATAGTACGGATTTGTGGTAAATTACCAAATCTTATACCTTTCGAATTAACTGTTGGAGGATTAAGATTGATCTGTTTAATAGCTATATCAGCACCTGGCGTTTTTTCATAGAAATGTTGTTTTTTGCTTAATTCATAAGTCGCTTTTGTGGTTGGAAGATAACCTGTTTCTTGATGCCACCTTGCTTGATTTTCTGTTTTTGAAAGAAATTTAAGAAAAGCGGCTGCCCCTGCATATTCCTTTGGAGTATGTCCCTTAAACGCCCAAATAGAAGCTCCCCCAATAACTGAATTTTGCGGCGCTCCTTCTGCATCCTTATAGTATGGTAGCATACCAACCCCCACATTAAACTGAGCTTCAGAAACAATTCCAGCATATGATCCTGAAGATTGCATTAAAATTGCACAATTTTGTGCCATAAACATTGGTGTTGAATCTAATGCGCCAGCAGGACCACCATAGCGGAAAATACCTTGATCAGACCACTTTTTCAAGTCAGCCCACATACGCACTTGTAAAGGTCCATTAAATGTAAGTTCTGAATCAAATCCTTTAAAGCCATTTTCCTTCGTTCCAAAAGGAACATTATGCAACGCTGAAAAGTTTTCTATACCAATCCATTGAGCTGCATAAGTCATTGTAAAACCACACGTTGCCGCTTTAGTTTCAAGAATTTTTTTGGAAAAATCTTCTATATCTTGCCACGTTTTAGGAGGCTGTTCTGGATCAAGCCCTGCTTTTTTAAAGATATCTTTGTTATAATAAAGGATTGGTGTTGAAATATTGAATGGCATAGAAACCATACGCCCCTGTTCATCGGAGTAATAGCCACTAATAGCAGGAAAATAATCTGTAGGATCGAACTCTTGTTTTGTATCAGCCATAAGTTGATAAAATGGATAGATTGCGCCTTTTGCTGCCATCATAGTTCCAGTACCAACGTCATAAATTTGAGCGAGCACCGGCTGTTTCTTTCCACGAAATGCTGCAATGAGTGAAATCAAACCCTCTTCATACTCACCGCGATATGAAGGAATAACTTTATATTCAGATTGACTCGCATTAAAATCGTTAATGAGACTTTCAGTTTCCTTTCCTAGTTCACCACTCATAGAATGCCAAAAACTAATTTTTGTCTGCGCGAAACCTTCTGTTATTCCCGCTGTTGTTATTATGATAGCAACCGTAGCTACTATGGAAAGATAAAAACGACTCATGGTTCACCCTTTCTGAAGTGATGGAATACAAACTACCCCTAAATTTATAGTATCACACATGAACATGCCATGCCGATTTTATTATAAAAATATGCTGGCTCATTTAAACAGGAACCACCAAAAGGTCAAATGAATTTGTTTAGATTTATTCGTTTTCTTTTATAAGCTTTCTTATGTATTCATGAGTCATTCGATTGTAAATATTTAAAAAAATGAGAAGGTTTAAATAAACAAGGAAATAGGTAAAAAGATATAGATCGTAAATGTTATTCAATGACTATTGTAATATTTGAACTTACTTTTTAAAAAAAGAGTTGTTTATTATTTTGTTATTTGTCTTATAACTTTCGATTTATGCCTTAAAACGGTGTTGATACTACATTGAACAAAGAGATAAATAGACTTTTTCTTAAAATGAAGAAAATTATTTTAAAGTATTTAATGGCCTCCTTCCCTGATAATGGGGTCATGCCCTTCATGCAAAACAAAACGGCATTGTCTTACAAAATTTTCATGCTGTTAAAAAATCTTTCAATACATCTATATCTCATGATAGCTTCTATAAAATGGAATATTAAAGTCCCTCCACTAAAGTGTATAAAACTTTTTGCACGCCATCATTCTTATGCTTCAAAAAGTGAAAAACAGCACCACTCTATGAACCCTCATGCTTCAACAAGTCTTGCATTTGAGAGCGTTTAAATGAAAATTTTTATTCTTTTCTCACGAGATATTTATCCACACACCAAGCCTACTTGTAATGTGCAAGTGAATGATTTTGATTGATCCATTGTAAAAAGATTTGAAATGAAAAAAACTTATATGTTAAGAATTCTCATTCAACATGAAAAACTATTAATTATCATTATAAATTAATGTGTTATTGTTACGTGTAAAAAAATATTTCTTGTTTTCTTCCATTAAGCTCGCTTTATGAAGCGTACAAGGATTTCTTTTATAAGGTATATATTTTTTACCTTTGTGCTCGCAATGTCAATGCAAGATCAGGTTGATCTGTCGTAATATAATGTACAGGCATATCAAGCCAATGTGATAACCGAGCTTTTCCATTAATTGTCCATACCCCTACAATAAAATCAGCCTCAAGAGCTGATTCAATAAAATCCTGTGTAACAATAGAGCCATTTAAACTTAGATCAGTATACCCCAATTGTTTCCATTCAGAAAAATGACGGTGCATATCACCTTCAAAATTATCAACACATGGACCAGATGGTATTCCTGCCTCAATAAAAGGACGAAGAACTAAAGGATCAAAACTAATTGCAGAAACCCGTTCTGTTAAATTGCGGCTTTTTATGAGCGCAAGCGCTTTTTGAGATAATATTGTTTCACGCTCCACTTCACCACATGTTTTGATTTCAATATGTAACGCAACATTCGTTGGTGCTAGAAGATCAAGCACCTCTTCTAATAAAGGAGGTGCTTCTCGGCTACCTTTCACGCAGAGTTGTTTGCGTGTTTCATTATCAATGTCGTGAATATATCCCTTTTTGCCAACCAATTGGTCTAGATGAAAATCGTGAAAGACAACCACCTCACCGCTTTTTAGCAAATGAACGTCGCATTCAACTTCATCAACACCTAACGCTATAGCATTATTAAATGCCGAAAGGGTATTTTCAGGATAAAGATGAGCTCCTCCACGGTGTGCAACAATTTTTTTCTCAGACATGCAAAATTTCATACTTCTCACTTTTCAATATATTGACGTACAGATTTTCAGATAAAGACTTATATCAACATGAAAATGCACAATAATTTTTAAATATTTTTTCTACATTTTTCTGAATATCAAACCCTCAGTCATATTTTATTCTGAAAAAGGCTTATCCTTCATTTCAATTATTCCCATTCAATGGTACCAGGAGGCTTTGAGGTTACATCATACACAACACGATTAATTCCTCTAACTTCATTAATAATACGTGCTGCTGTCTTACTTAAAAATGCCATATCATAGGGATAAAAATCAGCGGTCATTCCATCTACAGATGTGACAGCGCGAAGAGCACAAACAAATTCATAAGTGCGATCATCCCCCATAACACCAACAGTTTGAACTGGAAGAAGAACAGCAAAAGCTTGCCAAATTTCATCATAAAGTCCGGCCTTACGGATTTCCTCAAGATAAATAGCATCTGCTTCGCGTAAAATTTCTAATTTTTCACGTGTTACAGCACCTGGACACCGAATTGCAAGGCCGGGACCTGGAAAAGGATGGCGACCAATAAACTGCTCCGGTAGCCCTAACTCTCGCCCTAGCGAGCGAACTTCATCCTTAAAGAGCTCACGCAACGGTTCTACAAGTTTCATCTTCATCTGTTCTGGTAGTCCACCCACATTATGATGGCTTTTAATGGTTACCGTTTCACCAATAGCAGACACACTCTCAATGACATCTGGATAAAGTGTTCCTTGTGCTAAAAACTCTGCACCTCCTATTTTTTTTGTTTCTTCTTCAAAAGCTTCAATAAAAAGGCGACCAATTGTTTTGCGTTTTTTTTCTGGATCTGTCTCACCTTTTAAAGCATTAAGAAACACATCAGCAGCATTAACGTGAATAAGCTCTATATTATAGTGATCACGAAAGAGCGTGAGAACTTCTTCAGCTTCATTCTTGCGCATCAGCCCATGGTCTACCAAAATACATGTCAGTTGATCTCCTATGGCTTCATGAAGGAGTACCGCTACAACAGATGAATCCACTCCCCCTGAAAGACCACAAATCACACGACTTTTCCCAACTGTTTGTCGTATTGTCGCAATTGCCTGCTCACGATAAGAAGCCATTGACCAATTACCTTTAATAGCAGAGATCTTATGAACAAAATTTTGCAAAAGTTTTGTACCATCTGGTGTATGGATAACTTCAGGATGAAACTGTACCGCATAAAAATGCCTTTTCTCATCAGCAATAGCCGCATAGGGAGCACCTTTTGAGGTTCCTATGACACGAAAACCTTCTGGTAAAGCTGCCACACGGTCACCATGGCTCATCCATACTTGATAACGAGAACCTTTTTCCCACACTCCACCAAAAAGGGCACTCTCTTCTTGAACTTCCAAAAAAGCGCGCCCAAATTCACGCTCATGTCCAGCTTCAACCTTTCCTCCAAGCTGAATACACATGACTTGTTCACCATAGCAAATACCCAGAATCGGAACACCCGCCTCAAAAATTTCCATTGGAGCACGCGGAGAGCCCTCATCAATAACGGAATAAGGACTCCCTGATAAAATAATAGCTTTAGGATTTATGCGGCGCACAGCTTCTAAAGCCAATTGAAAAGGAGTAATTTCACAATACACTCCCATTGCTCGTACCCTCCGTGCAATAAGTTGTGTAACTTGTGAACCAAAGTCAATAATAAGAACAGTGTCTGGATGTGATATGCTCATAGAAAACCAATCAACAATTGTAAAAGAAAACTCATGAGAGTTATGATTCAATCTTTCTCTTTTCACAAGCCTGTTTTCTTAAGAAAAAGATTATTCTCGTAAAGTTTATGATAAAAAGTGTAAAAATATGGATCAATGTTTTTTTTGCAACACAGATAAAAAGAACCCATCTGTTTGTGTTGTGGCCGGCGACAAAGTAAGTCCATAATTTGAAAAAACTGGTTGCACAGGAGAAAAACTAAAATGTTTCTGCCAAAGCGCTGGCATATCTATTGGAGAAAAATGAGAATGTTGTTGAAGGAAATGGGAAATTTGTTCCTCATTTTCATCTGTAAAAAGAGAACAGGTAATATAGATTAGGCGCCCATTTGGCTTAAGATAAGCTATCGCTTCATTCAAAATATCCCTCTGTTCTGTTTGGCGTTGTTTCACCTGTTCTAATGTTAAACGCCATTTCGCATCTGGACGACGACGCCATGTTCCTGTCCCACTACAGGGTGCATCTAGTAGAACTCTATCCATCTGGCCTATTAATGGCTTCAATTCTTCTTTTTGTGCTCGTACTTGGACATTACGAACACCAGCGCGTCGAAGACGATCAAAAATAGGAGCTAGGCGTGCTTTATCAGAATCATAAGCATAAATTTGCCCACGATTTTTCATATCAGAAGCTAAAGCTAATGTCTTTCCACCAGCACCTGCACAATAATCTAATACTTGCATGCTTTCTTGCGCTTCTACAAGATGAGCAACAATTTGAGATCCTAAATCCTGTATTTCAAAGTATCCTTTTTGAAAAGCTGGTTCCACTTGAACATTGGGATGACGATTAAACTTTTCAATCGGTGCAATTCTTAAAGCTTGCCCAAACCATGGAAAAGATTTAAGTTTGGTTTTTGCTAATTCTTTCAGCACCTTTTCTGGTGTTGCCTTTAGGTTATTTACCCGTAGGTCTAAAGAAGGACGCGTTGCTAACGCAGCCGCTTCAGTGATCCAATTATCACCAAATAAAGGACGCAGATGCACTTGACACCATTGCGGAATATCACCACGAATATAGTCTGGAGCATCCACTAATTGCTGACCTTGCCACGATTTACGCTGTTTAGCCCCTAATAACTGCGGTGCAAACCGATCTTCTGCCAACTCACCGTCAATTTGCTCCAGCGTCATTTTTCCAGAATCTAATAAGGCACCAAAAACGATATCTCGGATATCATCACTCTCCATACGCCATTGTAAAGAATAACGTCGTCTTAAAACATCATAAACGATTGTACCAATGGCTGCACGATCACCTGCTCCAGCAAAGCGATGAGAAAGACCCCAATCCTTTAAAGCTTCTCCTACTGGGCGATGCTTCATTTCTATCTCTTTGAGAATATCTATTGCTGCTTGCAAACGCCCACCTAATCGCACTCATTTCTCCCATTAAAATAATAAAATTTTAAATCATCTAAAAAAATAATATTATCTTCTTCTTGCCAATGAAACCTTCTCAAAGCCATAAAAATTTACATTCAATATTAAAATTATCTGATCAAACTTTTTATAAAACCCAATTTAGAGTATCTAGATTTCTCCCTTTATCGTTTTGCCCATTTCCTTTTTATCCTTCTACCTCTTATACTAAAAGATACGTAGCCATCCATAAAGAACTTATTTCCGCCATGCATTATGCAAAAAACAACCTCTCTATCATTGTGTAAAATAAAATTTACGAAGATTATCTGAATAACAGAAAAAGCAAATATCTCCCATCTTTTGATGGCTATCCTTCTGAAAAAATAGAAAAAATATTTTCATAAAATTAAACAAGTTCATCTGACGCTCATCAAAAAATTAACTTTTTAGAAAATGCTTGGAACCACTATTTGGCATGACCGTTTTTACTCTACTGGCAACTGCCAGGAAATTTAAAAGGAGAAAATAATGACTTATAATAATGGAAAAACAACTTCATCTAAAAGCCGTCATAATACAATGCCCTCAAACAACGGAAAGAAATCCGTCCAAAGTGATCAGACAAACACTCGCCAACGTGCGTCAAAGACTGGACGGAAGACAACAAAAAGTTAATTCTAATTGTATATAACTTATTTCACATAGTCTAGAAGAAAGAATTAGAGTTTTAGTCTCTAATTCTTTCCTTTTAGGATTTTATTCCAAATCACAAGCAGAAAGAATAACAGCCTCTCTTTTTTGTTCTCGGAAGATTTTATATTTATGCAATATGATGCTAGACTCTTATTTCTTCAAACAGGCCCACGATAGTTTGGACTCTCCCGAGTGATAGAAACATCATGCGTATGACTTTCATGGAGTCCTGCATTCGTAATACGAACAAACGTTGCTTTTTCACGAAACTCTACGAGATCTTTTGCCCCAACATACCCCATCGAAGCGCGAAGTCCACCAGCAAGCTGATGTAGAACTGATGCTATAGGACCTTTATAAGCCACCTGCCCCTCCACACCTTCAGGAACCAACTTAAGTTCATCACGAACGTCATCTTGAAAATAGCGATCAGCCGATCCTCGTGCCATAGCACCAACAGATCCCATACCGCGATAGGCTTTAAAAGATCGACCTTGATAAAGATAAACTTCTCCAGGACTTTCTTCTGTACCTGCTAAAAGAGAACCAATCATCGCTGCACAAGCCCCACCCGCTAAAGCTTTAGCAAAATCACCCGAAGCTTTGATCCCACCATCTGCAATTATGGGAATGTCCGCTTTTTCAGCAGCTTCTGCAGCATTCATAATGGCTGCAAGTTGAGGTACTCCGACACCAGCAACTATACGCGTTGTGCAAATAGAGCCAGGACCAATTCCAACTTTTACCGCATCTGCACCACTGTCAATCAATGCCTGCGTTGCTTGAGCAGTCGCCACATTCCCAGCAATAACAGCTGGAGAGGAAGTCATCTTTTTAATTCGTTCAACAGTTTCTAGTACACGTTGAGAATGTCCATGTGCTGTATCAATGACCAGAACATCAACGCCTGCGTCAATGAGACGTTCAGCACGCTCAATCCCATCATTCCCAACACTACTAGCCGCTGCAGCACGCAAGCGCCCTTGAGAATCTTTAGCAGCATTCGGATTTAATTTCGCTTTTTCGATATCCTTAACTGTTATCAGTCCGACACAGCGATTCTGTTCATCCACAACTAATAATTTTTCAATACGATGATGGTGTAAAAGATACTTCGCTTCATTGAGTTGAACATTTTCACGCACTGTAATTAAATTTTCATGCGTCATTAATTCATAAATTTTTTGTTTGGGATCCGATGCAAAACGCACATCCCTATTGGTTAAAATGCCAACAAGCCGTCCAGCAGTTTCACCTTTAGCACCATTTTCAACAACCGGAATACCGGAAATACCATGAGAGCGCATCAAAGATTTTGCTTCTTCAAGTGTTGAATCTGGTCCAATTGTGACTGGATTAACAACCATACCAGATTCAAACTTTTTTACTTGGCGAACTTCTTCTGCCTGCTCTGCAGGAGACATATTACGATGAATAACCCCAAGACCACCAGCTTGAGCCATAGCAATTGCCAAACGCGATTCTGTTACCGTATCCATTGCCGCAGAAAGCAATGGCAAATTGAGCTTAATATCCGCTGCAATGCGCGTACTGAGATCCACTTGACTAGGCATAACAAGAGAATGACCGGGTTGTAAAAGTACATCATCAAAAGTTAGTGCCAATGCACCTGTCCCCGTTTCAACAATCTTTGCCATATCAAATTCCTTTTATAATAAAACACCGCAAGAAGCTTTAAACTACAACTGCGGTTCTCATACATGGTAGATTGGCAAAAAATTATGCCATGCTACAAACAAAATGAAAAGAAAAATAAATATTTTTTTTAAGTGTGGTTTATAAAGATTTACAATTGTGATTCAATAGGTAACCAACTTATTATTTTTGCAAATGCGCGACGCCAAAAATTGCTTTCTGGCTCATAGTCAATGCTATATTTTTTTTCATTTTCAATAAAATCCCAATAAATACGATTATTATCACCAAGACGCAGATGATAGCTCATTTCCCCTGTGGTTTCTTCAGAAAACAACAAATCTAATCTTTCTGTAATGGGAGCACATTCAAAAAGAATGCCCATTTCTGTATTTAATGATGCTGATCTTGGATCAAAATTTAAAGATCCAATAAAAGCTGTTTTATGATCAATTAAAAAAGCTTTTGCATGTAAACTTGCCTTACTCGATCGAAACAATCGCAACCCATGAGTATTGCCTTCCGCTTTTAATTCATAAAGATTAACACCACTTTTCAACAATGCCTTACGATAAGGTACATAACCACCATGCACTAAAGCTACATCAGTAGCGGCTAAAGAATTTGTCAGAATTTTGACATTAACACCCTTTGAAACCAAATTACTAAAATTCTGCGTGCCAACCTTACCAGGAACAAAATAAGGAGACGTAATCTGAACCGTTTTTTTGGCATTTCCAATAACCTTTGAAAGTGCCTTCATAAGCCAATTACTTGCTTTTTTACGCAATGCTTTTTCTGGAGGATCAGAAAGAACAACAACTTTATCTGCTAAAAATAACCGCTTTCCTGTTTGGATAAAACAACTAAAGTTAATGTGTTCTTTGACATAATCTAAATAAACCTTTGCAACCTTGGAATCCCGAAATTTTCGTAATTTATCTCTCCAATAGCTAAGATCACTTGCGCTTTTAGGAACAACCAAAGTATGAATTGGCAAAACAACAGCACTATTCCAAAAATCATCAAAGATACTTTCCACCTTTTTAACAGAGGGACCGATTAACATCAAATCTAAATCTCGAAAATGAGATTCTTTACCAGCATCAAAATAAGAATCTGCAAGATTACGCCCTCCGACAAAAGCAACCCTACCATCAATGATAAAAGCTTTATTATGCATTCTACGTGTTACAGTAATTGCCCGTAATATAATTTCTAAACCACGGCGTAAACCACCTTGACGCGATCGCCCTGGATTAAACATTCTCACCTCAATATGAGGATGTTTATCTAGCGCAATATAAGCTGGATCACGTGACTGAGCATTAATATCATCCAAAAGAAGCCGTACCCGAACCCCCCGATCAGCTGCTTCAACTATTTCACTTAATAATAGGCGTCCCGTTAAATCATCGTCCCAAATATAATACATCAGATCAAGGCTACGCCCAGCCTCTGCAGCTCCTATTGCACGAACACAAAACGCATCCAAATTGCTGATAATGAGGGAAAGGGCATCTTTATCAATCCCCAATCCATTTTCTTCCTCAGCTAATTGACTGACGATACGATCAAGCTTAGTTTCATCTTTCTGAATAGGTAACGCATAAGAACATTGCCCCCTAGCATTTTTCACAAAACGCCCATAAGTGTAGATTGCCAACATAGATGCAATAAAAAAAAAGAGGACAAAACCAATAATAATCTGTAAAAGAGTCAAAGAGGGCAAACTTTCTATTTTAATCTATCACATCATCAGTAATGCAAACGATAACACTAATCACTTCATCTTAATCGTATAGCAGATAAAATGCCACCTCTTGCTTAAGAGAGTATAAATTTAATATTGATGATACAAAAATTTTAGCGGTAGTATTTAAAAGTTTTTAAAAATGCTTCTCTGTTTTAATAGTTTTAATAAATGCAAACTTAACCAAAACTGTATAAATTGAAACAAACGATTAAAATAGTCACATAAAATTTATATTTGATTTAAATCTACAAAATCATCCTCTATAGATAAATTTTACAATAAATGATTGTTTTCTTAAGATTCCCCCCACGAAATTTATCAAAATCCACTCTATTTTTTTGAAACTCATGCTTGTCATGAGGAGAAATTTGTTATGAATTTTACTTTCGTTCTTGATTTCTTATTGCTCTCAATTCTTCCATTTTTCTATAAAGTGTAGAGCGACCAATATGAAGGCGGCGTGCAATCTCACTCATATGTCCTTTATAATGTTTAACCGCTTTCTCGATAATATCATGTTCCATCTCTGCAAAAGTACGCACATGCCCATCAGTATTCAAAAATTTTATCGATTCTTGTTCATCATCTTCTTGCATATTACCCTCAATGATATTGGGAACATTCATTAATGAATTTCCCATTAATTGCGGAAAATCTCGAACCGTTAATAACGGTCCTTCACTGAGTAAAATCGCACGAAATAAAAAGGTTTCAAGCTCATTTCTATTGCCAGGCCAATCATACTGCATAAGCAAGGAAAGAGCAGAGCCTGCTAAACCATGGACATGTGATCGCCCTGTTTCTGTAATAATGCGATCAATCAAACGTTGTGTGATCTCTGGAAAATCATCCCTTAATTCTCGTAAAGCAGGGACGCTAATAGACAAATGAGAAAATTGTTCAAACAAACTATGCAAAAAAAAGTTCTCATTAACCAAATCCTTTAAACGTGATGTTGAAATAGCAATGATCCGAAAAGGAAAAAAATCTCCTTTTGTATCCCTTTCCCTTTCTTTAAGGTAATGAGCAAACCGTTTTTGCTGTATGGGCTCAAGTCGATCAATATCACAAAGGCAAAGTGTCCCTTTTTCAAGAGAAGAAACCAATGGCAGGAATTCTTTAAACCACTGCTGATTTTCTTCTTCTGGATCAACGATAGCTGAACATTGAAAGCGAATAAAAACACCCTCCGAGAATAATCCCTCATGATGAATAATCCGAGCTAAAGTCTCACGTCCTGTTCCAGCTTCCCCCTCTATCAAAAGATTCTGTAAAGAAGTTGCTGCTTGTCTCGATTGTTCTAACACTATCTGCATAGCCCTACTTTTTACGCAAAGATCAGAAAACCGTAAATGATTCTCTTTTTTTCGCCGAATATCTCGAACCTCATGCTCCAAGGCAGAAATAAGAGCAAGGATATCCAAAGTAACTCTTACGCGTAATAATGTTACTGGATGGATCCAATAATCAATAGCTCCAGCTGTTAAAGCTTTCTGGAGTAAATGCTGATTCTCTTGTTGTGCTATAACGACAATAGGAACAGAAACACCAGCAACTCTAATCATTTTAATCAAATCGCTCACACTCAAATCACTCATAACGACATCAAGGAGTGCGAGCACAATGTTTTTACGCCTGTGTAAAAGATCAATCGTACGGAGACCATTTTCTGCTTCAATGACACGATAACCAAAACCTCGCAGCATAGAAGAAAGTTCTATACGTCTTCCATAATCTTCACTCGCAACAAGAATGGGACCAACCATAATGTCAATAATCTCCTTTGAGACTACTCAGCAGCTTAATATAAAAATTGTTGTAAACCATAAGAAATATTTTACCTCTTGTGTTTCACTTACGAACTTCATCAAGCTGTCAATTAAATACAACATTAAGGCATTTTTTTCCATTTTTTTGCTTTTTCATTGATTTTCATCAAATTTTTCATATTGACTCATGGGATAATTTAATAATGTTATAGAAACTAGAGAGCAAAATAATCTAAATAGAGTGCAATAAATGAAACATACCTATCATATTTTATGTCTTACAATTACCGCCTTGCTGTTAAGTGCCTGTAACTTTTCGCGATATTATAACTCAAATATGCCAACAGGAATTGATGGAAAATGGGTTGATGAGAATGGTATTATTTCCTCCTTCCACAATGGTGTTTTTGAAACACATGCAGCAGATACAGAAGAAAAGCTATCAGAAGGAGCATATAATTATCTCAATGCTCAAAATATAGAAATTGAAATACGCTCTATTCTTCGTGGAACAATCTCTAGAGTCAATTGTACAATGTCATATGACTTCACACAACTTCTCTGCACCTCACCTACAGGAGCACAATTTTTTCTTAAACGAAAATCTTAGACAAAATATAAAATAAAGCTTTTTTTATAAGATAGACAAAATACATACATTAAGCAGGAGGTGTTCCTTTCTCCTCCTGACAGAGAATCTTCTCTCAAATACGTAAAGAAACTGATACAATCTCTATCCGTAGAATTTTCTAAACATTATGAAATGCGTAAAACATTCATTTTCTTCCACAAAATATCAGTAAGGCCACCTCACAATAAAATTGTAACTTTGTATCATTCAATCTATTTTAACCTAAAATAACATTTATTTGATAGGGAACCTTAATCTAAGCAGCGCCAATGCGCAAAAGATCATGAAAATGGACAATTCCTATCGGTTTTTTATCTTCAACCACGAAAAATGCACCAATCTGATGATCATTAATAAAAGCTGTTGCTGCACCAACAAGTGTATTTGGCTTTACAACTTTAGGAGCTTTGGTCATCACCTCGTCAACATTAAATTTTGATAAATTAAAATGAATGTTACGTGCAAGATCGCCATCAGTTACAATTCCGATTAGTTCACCTTCTTGATTCACAACACCAACACAACCAAAATGTTTTTCCACCAAAACATTCATCGCTTCAGTCATAGCTGTTCCCTGCATAACCAGAGGAATACTATCACCCTCATGCATAATATCACACACGTATTTAAGGCTTGCACCAAGAGAACCACCAGGATGATATATTTTGAAATCCGTTGCGGTAAAACCACGCATTTCTAAAAGAGAAACCGCTAATGCATCTCCCATTGCCAATTGCATAATTGTTGAAGTTGTAGGGGCTAAACCATGGGGGCAAGCCTCTTCTATCTTTGGTAATAATAGCACAATATCAGCTTGTCGTCCTAACACAGAATGCTCATTTGATGTCATTGCAATAAGAGGGATACGAAAACGTGCAGCATAGCTCATAATACCACTTAACTCTTGAGTTTCACCAGACCATGATAAAGCAAAAATAACATCATCAGATCCAATCATACCAAGATCACCATGATTGGCTTCTGCAGCGTGCACAAAAAAGGCAGGTGTACCAGTTGAGGCTAAGGTTGCTGCAATTTTTGTCCCTATATGACCACTTTTTCCAAGACCAGTAATGACCACATGTCCACGCGCATTTCTAATAGTTTGAACAACCGCTTCAAAAGAAGAAGAAAGACTTTCCAGAAGAGCTTTTTCAAGAGCTTCAAGCCCCTGCTTTTCACTAGCAAGTGTTTTAAGCGCTGATGCTACTGCACCTTGCAAAGCCATACGAGGAGACGGTATTGTCATAATCAAATTCGATCAATAAAATTAAGTGAGAGATCTATATCACTTTTCAACATTAATGGTTTCTAGTAAATTTTTCAATGAAGCAGAAACGTGGCTGTGCATATCAGCGCGTGCTAAAGAAAATGCAACGTTGGCTTCAATAAAACCAGCTTTAGAACCGCAATCAAAAGTGCGCCCTTTTACTTGCAACCCCCAAAAATCTTGCTCATTTGAAAGCCGTATCATAGCATCTGTTAATTGAATTTCATTTCCTGCTCCTCGTTCTTGAGTGGAAAGAATATTAAAAATTTCTGGCTGCAAAATATAACGTCCATTGATGTACAAATTTGATGGTGCCGTTCCTTGTGCTGGTTTCTCTACCATTTTTGTGATTTCAAAACCATTTGCAATCTGTTTGCCTTTCCCAACAATACCATATTTATGTGTTTCTCTAGGATCGCATTCCTGAACTGCTATAATATTCCCCCCACCTGTTTTTTCATAAAGGCTCATCATTTCAGAAAGACAGCCCTTTTTCGCTTGTATCAACATATCCGGTAATAACAAAGCAAAAGGTTCCCCTGCAACTAATTCACGTGCACACCAAAGAGCATGCCCTAGTCCCAAAGGTTGCTGTTGCCGTGTAAAAGACGTTGTCCCTGGCAACGGCTGTAAACGATATAAATGCGCAAGATCTTCTTTCTTTCCACATTCAGCAAGTGTCGTGTATAATTCAACTTGCGAATCAAAATAATCCTCAATGACTGCTTTGTTGCGTCCAGTCACAAAAATAAAATGCTCAATACCAGCTTCCCTCGCCTCATCCACAACATATTGAATAACAGGTTTATCAACAACTGTTAGCATTTCTTTAGGAATCGTTTTTGTTGCAGGAAGGAAACGCGTACCAAGACCTGCTACTGGGAATACTGCTTTCCGGATTTTACGCACACTCACCCTCCTCAATGAATTCATATAACTTTTTTGTTTTATTTATCATATGTTTTTACGAAATGGTAAAAAAGATATCTTATTGTTTTGATTATCATTATAATAGGCAATCAAAAATGTAAAAAGAATCTGAGAATTTATTGAAGGAATTAAAACGAATTATTTATTTCAGTTTTTTCCTATTCTTGATCATATTATCGATTAAACTAAATACAAAATAAAGTTATTGCACATCTAATGAATTGAATATTAATGGGGATTTCAAAATGCAAAAAACAGAATTGAAGAGTTTCTCTTTTTTTTTAGAGAAGTCAATAGCTTGGAGACCCCTTGTCACTGGCTCTGCCATTCTTTTGTCTGCTTTTTTAATGTTTTTTGCATCATTTTCACATGCGGATAGCGGATTTAAACACTGGATTAAAGAGTTTAAAAAAATAGCTATTGCTCACAATATTAGCCCTTCTACGTTTCATATGGCATTTAAAGACATTAATGCCATTGATCCAGAAGTTTTAAAAAGCGCCGCATACCAACCGGAATTTATTGCTCCTTCATGGAACTATTTCGATAATCGTGTCCATGATATTGCTATTATAGAAGGACGGCGCCAAGCAAAAAAATGGAATAAATGGCTTCTTCAAATTGAAAAACGTTTTGGTGTTGACCGTAATATTCTGCTTGCTATTTGGTCAATGGAAAGCAATTATGGGAAAATTTTAGCCAATAAAAGTGTCATGCATGATACCATTCGCTCACTTGCAACCCTAGCCTATGCCGATAAAAAACGCGAAAAATACGCACATACACAACTTATTTCTGCTATGAAAATTCTACAAAGTGGTGAAATTAAACGCTCTCAACTCACTGGATCTTGGGCCGGAGCATTGGGACATACACAATTTATTCCAAGCAGTTATCTCGCCTATGCTGTTGATATAAATCAAGATGGACGGCGTGATATCTGGAACTTTGTTCCAGATGCTCTGGCTACTGCTGCTAATCTTCTTCACAAAAATGGCTGGCAACCTAATCTTATTTGGGGAGTAGAGGTAAAAGTGCCGCAGGGAAAAAAACTTCCTGAAGGCTGGTATTCCTTTGAACAATGGAAAAAATTAGGTGTAAAATACGCTAATGGGCATCCTCTTCCTACATTAGCTGAACAAGCAATGTTAAAATATCCAGATGGAGAAAAAGGACCTATATTTTTAGTCACAAAAAATTTCTTTGTTCTAAAACGTTATAATAATGCAGATCGTTATGCTCTTGCCGTTGCCCTTCTTGCTGATCGCATTGCTGGACGTCCTGGATTAGTGCATGATTGGCAAAGACCTTTTCAGCCTATTACCTTCCAAGAATGTAAAGAACTGCAATCTCGCTTAAGTGCATTGGGATATTATAAAGGAGATATTGATGGACAAATCGGAACAGCCTCTCGCAAAGCAATCAAAGCTTTTCAGCTGCATTACGGTCTAAAAGAAAATGGATATCCATCATCTCAAGTGCTTTTTCTCCTTCGCCAACAATAATGGAGAATAAGGTCTTGTCTCTTTTGCGTCTTATATACTTGATATTCTTACTGTTTTCATTTTCTATTGTGGGGATCATACAACCATCCCCAAGTAAAGCAACGAACTTCTTCAAATGGTTGTCACAACATAACAAACAGACGCAACAACCACCGCAAATTATAGAACAAAAAATAAACAAGCCACAAAAAAAGATCGTAACACAAAAAAACATACAAAAGCTAAAAAATGAGAACGCAAAGCGCATTCTTGTCATAGGAGATTTTACAGCTTCTGCTGTTGCCGATGCACTTAAGAAGTTTTTTATAGATAATAGTGATATCGTTATTATGAACAACACAATGCCAGCTTCCGGATTAGTTCGAACTGATTATTATTCTTGGCAAAGCAATATTTCTAAACTCATTAATCAAAATAACCCCGATGTCATTATCATGATGATCGGGGCCAATGATAATCAACCCATCATAGACTCTCATAGCACGATTAACACAGATCAATCAGAATGGATGCACATCTACAAACAAAGAATTATCGAAATTGCTGAAAGTCTTCATGCCTCTGGAAAATCGTGGATATGGATAGGTCAACCTTCTTTTGGAAATAACCTTTTGACACAAAAAATGAAAATTTTTAATGCGCTCTACAAACAAGTAACAGAAACAGCAGGAGGATATTTTCTTGATATCTGGAGTGGCTTTAGTGATGAAGAAGGAAACTTTTCTTTTTCAGGCTATGATATTAATGGAAAAATGACCAAATTGCGCACCAATAATGGCATGCATTTCACTTCTGAAGGAAAGAAAAAACTTGCTGCTTATTTAGAAAAGCCATTGAAAAATATTTTAAATTTTCATGCCTTTTCTCATGAAAATTCTTACTCAACCGATCAAGTTATTAAAAAATTTATACAAGAATCAGAGAATCAAGAGCGGAGTAAAATTATGCGTCAGCCTCCAATGAGCCTTAATGATATGGTACAACAAAACACCCACCTCATAGGCAGAAAAAAATCAAGTTTTATAGAAAAATCATGGTTTCCACCAAATGGACATCAAAAAGATCGAGCTGATAATTTTTCTTTCCCATAATGTCTATTTAAAATACAAAATCTATTTTCCCCTATAAACAAAAAGCGAATAAGATAAAAACACTGTTTACATAGCTATAATGAAGAGAAAATTTGCATAAATTGCAACTACATCTTTGCGAAGAATATGAAAACGGCATGGTTAGCACCATGCCGTTATATCTTACAATCCACGTTTGTTAATCATTGCCTCTGGTAAAGGCATCCGTCCCCGAAAAGCTTTATAAAGCTCCTCTGGATCACGACTTCCCCCAGCAGAGTAAATAAAACGTTTCAACTTATTAGCAAGCTCTGAATTAAAAACATCTCCCGTTTCTTCAAAAGCCTGAAAAGCATCAGCATCAAGCACTTCTGACCACATATAAGAATAGTAACCAGCGGCGTAACTATCCCCTGAAAATATATGCGTAAAATGTGGAGGACGATGGCGCATAATAATTGTATCAGGCATTTGCAGCTTGTCTAATTCTTGGCGTTCAAACACTGTTGGATCAGTGACTTTTTCTCCTTGGTGAAAAGCCATATCCACGAGAGCTGATGAGATAAATTCAACCGCAGAAAATCCAGCACTAAATGTCTGTGCTGCTAAAACTTTATCTATCAACTCTTGTGGCATAGGAAGCCCTGTTTTTGCATGTATAGCATAAGATTTTAATATTTCTGGTACAGTTAACCAATGTTCATAAAGTTGAGAAGGCAGCTCAACAAAATCACGCGAAACCGATGTTCCCGATACAGATGGCCATACAACATCAGAAAGCAAACCATGCAATGCATGCCCAAACTCGTGAAAAAGCGTACGTGCATCATCAAGAGATAAAAGGGCAACCTCCCCTTTGGATGGTTTAGCAAAATTACAAACATTGTAGATAATGGGCTTTTGTCCGCCTTCCAATTTATGTTGTGATTGCAAACTACTCATCCACGCACCAGACCGTTTTGAAGAACGTGCAAAATAATCACCAATGAAAAGCCCAAGTAAGCTTCCATCAGATTTTTTTACTTCCCATAAACGTGCATCAGGATGCCAAAGTGCAACAGCATTTTTTTCTTCAAATGTAATGCCAAAGAGTTTTTCTGCTACTCCAAAAGCCGCTTTAATCATATGATCAAGTTGAAAATAATATTTAATTTCAGCGCCATCAAAAGAAAACTTTTCAGTGCGAAGTTTTTCAGCATAATAACGCCAATCCGAAGCTGTTAAAGATTCATTGCTTCCCTGATTATTGGCAAAATTTTGTAATTCAATTTGCTCAGTAGAAGCCTTCGCTTTTGCTCGCTCCCATACAGGCATAAGCAAATTCATAACAGAATCAACACTTTTAGCCATAGTATTATCGAGTTTTAAATCCGCAAAAGATTTATATCCCAATAATTTAGCTTGCTCATCTCGAAGCGCAACAATCTCTAAAATAATGGTTCGATTGTCATTCTTGTTATTATTTTCACCACGTTTAGCCCAAGCTTGGAATGCAACTTTACGCAAATCACGACGATCAGAGAATTTTAAAAAAGGTTCAACAATTGAGCGTGCTAGTGTTAATGCATAGGCTTCTTCACTGCCTCTTTCGTACGCAATTTCTTTCATTGAAGCAATGAGATCTTCCGGTAAACCAGATAAGTCTGTTTGTTTTAAAAATAGAATCCATTCAGCTTCATCGTTTAAGACATTTTGCCCAAAAGTAGCATTTAAAAAAGCGAGTCTTTCATTAATTTCTACAAGCCGTTTTTTCGCTTTTTCATCTAATTTTGCACCATGACAAACAAACTTTTTCCACCATAATTCAAGAACACGTGTTGTTTCACTCTCAAATGTCCCCTGTTGCGACTGTTTATAAAGCACATCTATTTTCGCAAATATCCGTGCATCCATCATCATTTTTGAAGAATAACGAGAAAGTTTTACAACGAACTCTTGTTCAAGCTGTTGAATCAACGCATTCGTATGAGCACTGGTACGCAAGAAAAATATTGAACAGATACGATTAAGCGCTTTGCCACAAAGCTCAAAAGGTTGCAAAAAGTTCTCAAGTGTTGGTGGTTCTTGCACCATCGCAATCGCTTCTAGTTCTTCTTCGGCTTCTTGAAGTGCCTGTTCAAAAGCGGGTTTAAAATCTTCATCACTTATAGAAAAAAAATCAGGAAGACCTGAAAATCCCTTCCAGTCCAGCACTGCTGCTTTTGTCATAATATTTTATGTCTCCATTATAAATTTAAACTGTAACAATTATCTTTACGACACAAATTGATAACATACTAAAACTATTTTGTGAGTTTCAAAACTACCTTTCAAAACGCTATTGAATAAAAAACCTGAAAATCGTACAGTTCTTCCATTTCAAACCATATTATATTGAAGCAATAAAGATTATTCGCTCGCACATCACAATAGAATTGCATATTAACAAAAACACTTGGAGAAAAGCATAATCTCCACTCTTTATAAAATATTGCTGTAGATTCTTTTGAAAATCAAAAACTTCATTAAAGAAATGATGGTAAAAATCAGAACTGATTTTTACATTTACGTTTTTATATTATCCTCAAATTAAGCTGTATTCTCGTTTCAGTGATTCAGAAACTTGTTCATAACTGATAATTTATCCTTGACTTTAACTTAAAATATTAACAATTGAAAATATAGTCGGGGAGGTTTTTTTCAAATCTTCCATAAATTTTTGTTTTTATCTCATCTATTATTTAGATTTACAACTCCCCAACTCTTCAGGAGGTACTTTATCATGACTGAAATTAAAACGGCCTTCGACTTCAAAAATTTTTCTCCTGAAGCTCTCGCTGAAAAATTAAAAAATCAGCATTTTGCAGACTCTATTGATATCATCAATGATCTCGATATCATGGAACGTGTCACTATTCTTAGTCTTCTACCTCTTGATTATGTTATCGAACTTTTTGATAAACCAGAGCTTGAGCAACCTGCTGCCATCCTAGAACTTCTCCCTATAAATCGTGCTGTTGAAATTCTTGATGGCATGTCTGCCGATGCTGCTGCAGACGTCTTTCAAGAAATGGATAAAGAAACCCGCACACGACTTTATGCCTTGCTTAACCCCTTAACGCGCGCTGAACTTAAAAAACTCACCAGTTATCCTGACCATACAGCAGGAGCACTGATGACAACAGAGTTTATAGCCGTTCCTTCGAACTGGACCATACAAAAAACTTTGGATCACATTCGTGAAGTCGAGCGAACACGTGAAACAGTTTATACCAGCTATGTGATTGATCCTAAAACAGGTACTCTTCTCAAAGCTGTTTCACTGCGTAACCTTATTCTTGCCTCACCTGATGAACAAATTCTTAATGTCCCTACCCATGACTCGCCCATTACAATATCGCCCTTCACACATCATGAAGATATCGCACGCCTTTTCCAACGCCATGATCTTCTCTCTGTGCCTGTAGTTGATGAAAGTAACCATGTCATTGGCATTGTAACCGTTGATGACGTGCTTGATACTATGGTCGATGAGATGAATGAAGATGCCTATAAATTTGGGGGTATGGAAGCGCTTAATAAGCCCTATATGCAAATTAAGTTTCCTGAAATGATGAAAAAACGTGGCGGGTGGCTCGCTTTACTCTTTATCGGTGAAATGCTGACAGCAAGCGCTATGCAGCATTTCGAAACAGAACTCGAAAAAGCGATTATTCTTACACTGTTCATACCTCTCATTATGAGCTCAGGAGGAAATTCCGGCTCACAAGCTACATCCCTTATTATCCGTGCATTGGCTTTACGTGAACTCACATTAAAAGACTGGTGGAAAGTTATTATTCGTGAAATTCCAACAGGATTATCCCTTGGTCTCTTACTCGGAATTATTGGTGTTACGCGCATTGCTCTTTGGCAAAAACTAGGTATCTACGACTATGGCCAACATTGGATTGCTATTTCGACAACAGTGGGTACAGCTTTAGTTGGAATCGTTACCTTTGGTTCTCTTTCTGGATCTATGTTGCCTTTTATTCTTAAAGGTTTAAAATTTGATCCAGCAAGTGCTTCTGCTCCTTTTGTGGCAACTTTAGTAGATGTCATGGGCATTATAATCTATTTTTCTGTAGCTTCCCTCATTTTGTCAGGAACTCTCCTTTAAACATGTAAAGTAAAAACTCTTACTTATGGAAAAATCTTGTCATGTAACCTAAGATTCTTTCCATAAGAGAATAAGCTTTATTATTTATTTTTCTAGCGCACCGCTCTATAGATAATTTATTATTTTTTTTGAATAACAGCTCCGAATAGCGTAATTTCACCTCATCATAAAGCTTCTCATATTAAATCGATTAAAGTCATCTTCTTGCCAGTCACAAACGAGATCGGTGTATGGCTAAAAACTATTCAAGAAAAAATAAAATACTTCTTATATCATCTCTCTCTCGTATCAAAAACTGGCGCAATATTGACAGCTGAGAAAGAATAATAATGATGATACTCAACAAGCTTTATATTTCTTCACAAAGGCGTTAATAGTATACTATTCGCGTATGTTATATCATTTATGAGCCCTATCATGGAATGGATGTAGTGTACATTAAGCGATCTCTCTTAAGTACATGAATATGCAACAAAAAGTATATTCTGTTTAAAGTGTTCTGTTTGGCATGAAAAGCATACTCCTATTAGAGAATGCAATTAACAAAAAAGTGTAAGGCAATGCACTATCTCCATGGTTTAAAAAATATTACTTTAGATGCTTTTGAAATCATAAATTGGATTAACGGCAAAAATGGGAATTTTCTTTGGATACCTTCATATTCTTTCTAAATAAGACTGTATTCCGGATTCATAAATAAATCAAAAGATATAACTCTTGCCCTAATCTGGCATACAAAAGCTAGAACTTCTTATAAAATTCTTAATCGTCTCAATATTTACCTCAAATACACGATTGCATTAGATCTGGATTTTGATTGACAAGTTATTGAATAAGAAAAAGCTTTATTTAGAATAAAAATATTGTAAAATTGTCAATAAATTGGCTATGGATTGAGAGATATTCCGGATTTTTATCAATCTCTTTGCAAAACAACAACAACAATACCGCTAGCTTTATACTTACTTACTCTTACAAGAATTCATATAAATTTCTTGTGTCATATTGATAAAAATCAAATTGACTGTGATTTTTGGGATAATTCTTAGCTCGAGAATAGAACATACGTATTATAAAAAACTTTTACGAAGCTTCAGAAATTGAAGCTCAATAGAGCCTTAAAGACTTGGATAAATAGTTTTGCCATAAAAATATTGCCTCCATCTTCCAAAATTATAAAAAAACATGTAAAAGGTTTTCTAATAATCAGGCAAAGAATGTAAAGACTTTGCCTCAAATGAAATTTCATTAAACGAAAAGAAGAAAATTTATGCAATTGCGTAACATTGCCATCATTGCCCACGTTGACCATGGGAAAACAACGCTTGTAGACGGGCTTCTCAAGCAATCAGGAAACTTCCGTGATAATCAACGTACAAGCGAACGTATGATGGATTCAAACGATATTGAGAAAGAACGCGGAATTACAATCCTAGCGAAAGTGACATCTGTTGTTTGGAAAGATACTCGAATTAATATTGTTGATACACCAGGACACGCTGACTTTGGTGGAGAAGTTGAACGCATCCTCAATATGGTTGATGGAGCCATCGTCCTTGTTGATGCAGCTGAAGGACCAATGCCACAAACAAAATTTGTCGTTGGCAAAGCATTGAAAGTAGGTTTGCGCCCTATTGTTGCTATTAATAAAATTGACCGACCTGATGCACGCGTTGATGAAGTTATTAATGAGGTTTTTGACCTTTTCGCTGCTCTTGACGCAACTGATGAACAGCTTGATTTTCCCATTCTTTATGGTTCAGGACGCGATGGATGGATGGCTGAAGCCCCCGAGGGACCAAAAGATCAAGGATTAGGTCCTTTATTTGATCTTGTAACGCGGCATGTTCCTTCCCCTAGCGTCGCAGAAGGCCCATTCCGCATGATTGGAACTATTCTTGAAGCGGATCCGTTTTTGGGACGAATTATTACAGGTCGTATTCATTCCGGCTCTCTAAAACCCAATCAAAATGTCAAGGTTCTGGGACAAGATGGAAAACTTTTAGAAACTGGGCGGATTTCAAAAATTCTAGCATTTCGTGGTCTAGAACGGCAACCTATTGAAGAAGGAAGTGCTGGTGATATTGTTGCGATTGCAGGTCTGCAAAAAGGTACCGTCGCTGATACTTTCTGTGATCCTACGGTTAATGAACCCCTTACTGCCCAACCAATTGATCCTCCTACTGTGACGATGAGTTTTCTCGTCAACGATAGCCCCCTTGCAGGAACTGAAGGCGATAAAGTAACAAGTCGTGTCATTCGTGACCGATTGTTAAAAGAAGCAGAAGGCAATGTCGCTCTTAAAATTGAAGAATCAGCCGATAAAGATTCTTTCTACGTTTCAGGACGAGGAGAATTACAGCTTGCAGTTCTTATTGAAAATATGCGCCGTGAAGGATTTGAGCTTAGTGTTTCACGTCCACGTGTTGTTATGCAAAAAGATGAAAATGGAACAATTCTTGAGCCAATCGAAGAAGTTGTTATCGATGTCGATGAAGAATATTCCGGTACTGTTGTACAAAAAATGTCTGAACGTAAGGGTGAAATGGTAGAATTACGTCCTTCTGGAGGTCATCGTGTCCGCCTTGTCTTTTACGCCCCAACTAGAGGACTTATTGGTTATCAATCTGAACTTTTAACGGACACACGTGGTACAGCAATTATGAATCGCCTTTTCCATGCTTATGAACCTTATAAAGGAGACATTGCTGGTCGCGTTAATGGTGTTATGATTTCTAATGACAACGGTGAATCTGTTGCTTATGCTCTTTTTAATCTTGAAGATCGTGGACCTATGATCATTGATGCAGGTGTGAAAGTCTATCAAGGTATGATTATTGGCATCCACTCACGCGATAATGACTTAGAAGTTAATGTGTTAAAAGGAAAAAAACTTACTAATATGCGCGCTTCCGGAAAAGATGAAGCGGTAAAGTTAACGCCTCCCATTAAAATGACATTAGAACGTGCCTTATCATGGATACAAGATGATGAACTTGTGGAGGTAACCCCTAAAAATATTCGTCTCCGCAAACTCTATCTTGATCCCAATGAACGTAAACGTTTTGAAAAAACACGTGCATCAATTTCAAGTTAATTTCATAATCTCTTTGGTAAAATATTTAATTGTATTGAGCCTCACTATATTCCAGAAAGGATGTCTCTATGAATATTAAGGAAATACCCGTAGGCAAAAATCCACCAGAAGATATTAACGTTATTGTGGAAGTCTCTCTTGGTGGTCAGCCAATAAAATATGAGATGGATAAAAAGTCGGGTGCATTATTTGTTGACCGTTTTCTTCATACATCGATGGTTTATCCTGGAAATTACGGTTTTGTCCCTCATACGCTTTCAGATGATGGTGATCCTATTGATGTCCTTATCTGTAATACCCGTCCACTTATACCTGGTTGTGTTATCAATGTTCGCCCCATCGGAGCTCTAATGATGGAAGATGATGGTGGTAAAGATGAAAAAATTATTGCCATTCCCACGACAAAATTAACAAAACGCTATATCAATATTCATGACTATACAGATCTGCCCGAGATTACACTCAAACAAATTGAACATTTCTTCAAGCATTATAAAGATCTGGAACCTGGAAAATGGGCTAAAATTGAAGGATGGCGTAATAAAAACTTTGCTCATGAATTAATTAAGCAAGCTGTTGAGCGCAATAAAAAAGTATAACGATTTTAATAAAATAAAGCCTATAAAAAATAGGCTTTGTTCTTTATTTTTTCTACGAGATACAATCTCTAAAGGATTGCCATATCTGTTGTAGCTCTTCTAAATGTGTTGAAAAGTAAAGTTGTTTGTAGCGAGATATTGCGCCGCTTTTCAGGGAAATAGAAGAAGATGGGATTTTCCACTGCTTCGCAAGAAATTTAATGAGAGCTTTATTCGCTTTTCCATCTTCAGGAACAGCACGAAGGCGTATAACCAGATATTGCTTTTCACCATCCCTACATTCAACCCCTATTATTTTGTCAACAGATGATTTGGGAATGAGATATACAAACAAAATCAAGTTATTTTTATCAACTTGATAAAACATGTATTCGCCTCAAGTAACATTTCTATACATACATGTTTGCGTAAACACGCCACATAAAAGTACGAATAAAATAAATAATAACGAACACTATAATAGGTGAAATATCAATTGTTCCCAAATTTGGTAAAATTTGCCGGATACGGCTTAGAACGGGATTTGTAAGACGATATAGAAAGCTTCCTATCAAAACAACAAAGCGATTGCGTGAATTTATGATATTAAAGACATAAAGCCAAGAAAAAATGACACTAGCGATTAAAATATCAATATAAATCTCAAAAATCAAATCAATCGTTCGAAGCAATGCATAAATCATGCGTCATCCCTTTCAATCAAGGAAACAGAAGAGCGTATAGAAAACCTTCATTAAAGCAGGCCTGTGTATCAAAAAATGGTTTTATATTTCAATACTCTTTTTTCTTGAATAAAAACCAGACATCTAAATTCTTCATCTCTCTATTTAATGACGATGCAGTTAGAAAACAAATATCAAAAGTAAAAATAGCACATAAAATAGAAGAAACGGCAAAAAATCTGAATATCCCTTATAGGATTAATCTTAAATCTCATCGTTTTAATTATTAATTATAAAAAACAAACAAACTAAAAGCGGCCTTTAAAAGGCCGTTTTTAGTTTTAAAATTATTTTTGCAAAGCAGTCAAACGATTAAGAGCACTGCTAAAACCATCTAGCTGAATAAATAAATCATTCAAAGCTGGTTCACCTGCAGCAGCAATTGTCATCGCCAACTTTAACTGTTTTCCAGAACGCAAAGCTGCTACGTGATTTTTGTCAAAAACGACAGGAACCACACAACCTGCTGGCACACAAGTCCTTATACCAGTTTCAATAACAGCTTTCCCTTCATCAACTTGCAAACGAACAGGTTTAGAAACCAAAATGCCAAAAGGAACGGTTAAGCTACCTGATACAACACCCTCAGCATTGAGAATAAGGCTCATAGCCACAACAACACGCCCTTGCTCATTTACTTCTTGACGATGCATAAAGCAAACTTTTTTCCCTTCTTGTAACCCACAATTAATGGTCCACAAGCCATAGGTTTCAGTTAAAGAAGAAGCACCATTTGGTAATGTCTCTACTGCATCTTTTGGTGCAGAAGGCTTTGAACCTGTTGCAAATGCAACAGATGAAATACTCAAAAGAGTACAAACT
The DNA here is from genome assembly GCF_042196525.1 of Bartonella sp. AC62GZZY. Taxonomy (NCBI): domain Bacteria; kingdom Pseudomonadati; phylum Pseudomonadota; class Alphaproteobacteria; order Hyphomicrobiales; family Bartonellaceae; genus Bartonella; species Bartonella sp. AC62GZZY. The sequence continues at coordinate 12,479 of NZ_JBHIQN010000004.1, read as the reverse complement.
ATAAGTAAATTAAATAACTTTTTCATTTTATATCCCTGTTCTTTACATAAAAGAGAAACATATTTATTATTTATAAATTAATATAAAGTATCTCAATACAAAAAGCTTTCTTATAATCATATAGCTTTTATAACAACCGAAGGCTACCTCGAAATTCGCTAACAACTTTCATATAAACATGCTTTTTAAAAGAAACAACAATTAAAGGAAGGGTTTCTAGATCAACCCATTTCCATTGATCGAACTCCGCTTTATTGCCTTCTGGCGGCGGATTAATCGCAATTTCAGAAAGCTTTCCTGTAAACTGGAAAGCAAACCACTTTTGTATTTGTCCACGATATTTATTGCTTAATGTGCACCCAATAAGTTCTTGTGGAAAATCATAGTGAAACCAATTTTGTGCTTCTTTAATCAACTTTATAGATCGAATACCCGTTTCTTCATAAAGTTCACGATACGCTGCATCTAATGGTTTTTCATCTTCATCAATCCCTCCTTGAGGAAGCTGCCAACGATGAGATATGTCAATATCTGCATCTGGATGAATGGGCATCATTAAACGACGCCCAACCCACACTTTACCCTCATGATTAAAGACAACAATCCCAACACATTTGCGATATGGAAGAATCTTCAAATTAATACCTGCATCCATTTAATATTCCTCAAAATCGCAAGCTATAGATATCAATTCTCACTTTAACACATCCTTATTGGGATCTGGTGGAAATGCTGCATTTACCATTTCACCTCGTAATAGTTTATAGGCCTCATTCAATTGAATATCATCTTTAGGGTCTTTGGGAACAAAAGCAGCTGAACCAGATCCTTTATTACTCTCTCGTTTTCCTTTGATATGTCCTTTTAATGCAGACTCACCAACTTTTACATCATAACCCTTATATTTTTCGGGGAGTGGCTGCTCTACAATAATATCAGGCGTGATCCCTGTTCCTTGAATAGAAGTGCCAGATGGCGTGTAATAAAGTGCTGTTGTTAAGCGTAAAGCCCCATTTTCACCCAAAGGAATAATTGTTTGAACAGATCCTTTACCAAAAGACTGCGTCCCTAAAATTGTTGCACGACGATGATCTTGCAATGCACCCGCAACAATTTCGGAAGCACTTGCCGAACCACCATTAATAAGAACAATGAGCGGTTTTCCATTGATGACATCACCTGGCTTCGCATCAAATCTTGTCACATCACTCTTTTTGCGCCCACGAGTCGACACAATTTCACCTTTATTGAGAAAAGCACTCGAAACATTAACAGCTTGATCTAAAAGCCCACCCGGATTAAGCCGCAAATCAAGAACGTAACCTTTTAGCTTATCTTCAGGAATTTTAGATTGGATATCTTTAATTGCCGCTAGAAGATTATTTAATGTCTGCTCAGAAAACTGAATAACTCTCACATATCCAATGTCACCCTCAACCCGATATTTCACCGCTTTTACTTTGATAATATCACGAATAATCTTCACTTCAAATGGCTTATCAACGCCAGAACGAATAATTGTTAAGGTAATTGGTGTTCCAGGAGCACCTCGCATCTTATTAACAGCTTCATTCAATGTTTGACCATTCGTTTGTACATCATCAATTTTTGAAATAAGGTCTCCTGCTAGAATACCTGCTTTTGAAGCAGGAGTATCATCCATTGGTGAAACAACTTTAATTAAGTTTTTTTCCATAGTGACCTCAATACCAAGACCTCCGAACTCTCCTTTCGTAGAATCCCGCATATCCTTGGCTTCTTCGGCATTCAAATAAGATGAATGAGGGTCCAGTGATGTGAGCATGCCATTGATAGCATTTTCAATAAGCTTTTTATCATCTGGAACTGTAACATATTGCATACGCACACGCTCAAAAACATCGCCAAATATAGCTAGCTTTTTATATGCATTATCTTCATTATTCGCAGCAACAGACTGCACCATAATCATTGAACAGGCGCCGAGCAATACCCCAGCGACCAAAAGAATAACTTTACGAATCATTTTGGCTCCTTCTTATTTTTTCAGTCTGCCACCAAGGAGTTGGATTTACAGGTTTTCCCTGCTTTCTAAACTCAATGTAAAGCATTGGAGAAGTTTTTCCTATATCCAATGCAACACTGTTTGAAATAAATTGCATCTCCATTATACCCAGAGGCTCACCTGAAAGAACAAACTGCCCCTGTTTTACATTAATTCTCGACATTCCAGTAAGAATGATATGATAACCATTTCCAACGTTGAGAATGATTAAATGTCCGTAAGAACGAAATGGCCCAGCAAAAGCAACAAAAGCATCCACAGGTGATATAACAACAGCTCCTGACTCTGTTTCTATCGTTTCACCAAAGCGCGTAATCTGCGAACTTTTGTTAGAGTGATGTATTCTTTTTCCTGAAACAGGAAAAAGTAAAGAACCTTTTCGGCTTTCAAAATTGGACTGTTCTAACAATTGCAAACTTTTCCGTACCTGTACTGATGCATCAGAGCTAAGTTTTGACTGACGATCAAGCTCTAAAATCAATTCTTCCAAAGACTGCGCTTTTTTAGCAAGAGCAATATTTTTTCGTTGCTGTTCTGTAAGTTCTTTTTCTGATTTTGTTTGTAGTTTGTTTTTTTTGTCTAATAAAAGCTCTAAACGTTTTCGCTGCTCTGCTTGATTTTGCAGTTTTGTCTTTAATCCTGTATATTCCCTAGTAATGGAATTACTCAAATTGGTCAACTCCTTGAGTTTTACTGTTAAATCTCGTGTTTTCTCCTGCATCTGAGGAATAACTGTACCTAATAAAACAGAACTACGTATAGAAGCCAACGCGTCCTCTGGCTGTATCATAAGAGCAGGAGGCGGATTCAATCCCATACGCTCCAAAATTGCAAGAACTTCTGCAAATTCAGCACGACGATTTTTTAAACTTTGATAGACTTGTACCCGCTTTTCTATCATTTTTTTAAGCTTTTCTTCCCTTTTAGCAATATCATCTGCTACTATACGTTCTTCTTTAGCCGCCTTTATGAGTGCATCACTCAAAACACGTTGATCTTTTTTTAAATGCTCAACTTGATGCATAAGAAAAGCAACACGCTCACGTGAAAGTGAAATATTTTGGCGAATTTCTCCCAATTCTTTATGGACTTCCGTACTCCTCATTGTATCTTCCGCATGCGATACAGAAAAGCAAAAAAACATACTCAAGAGCAGAATGACAAATATGACGCACTCCTCATATAAATATAGCATCTTTCTATGAAGAAGCTTTTTCATTTGCAAAAACCATGACACCTCATCGTATACATTAGAGATGCTTTAAATGGTGTCAGCTAAAACAATATTAATAAACATATAAATAAGTGCTAAAAATTGAACAAAAATATTAAAAACGATGATACGGATGATTATTTTCAATTGTTACAGCGCGATAAAGTTGTTCTGTAAGAAGAATACGTGCAATTTGATGTGGCCACGTCATCAAACCAAAAGATAAAAGAAAATCAGCACGCTTCCTTATTTGCTCATTATGCCCATCAGGTCCTCCCAAAGCAATGACGACATCTCGAATTCCCTCATCACAATAACACCTCAATTTTTCAGAAAAAGAAGTTGACGAAATCGATTCTCCACGCTCATCTAACACAATTAATCGACATTTTTCAGGTAAAAATTCAATAAGTTTTCTCCCCTCTTCCTCCATACGTTGACAAACTGTTTGAGCACGACTTTCTGGTATCTCTTGTAACTTTTTTAAATGAAAGCCTACAGCACCAGAACTTTTAGAAAAACGATCCAAATAATGTTGAACCAATGTTTGCTCTGCCCCACTTTTCATACGACCAACCGCAAAAATAGAAATTTGCATTTTAATGATCTCCGAAGAGAAGCAAAGCCGTATCATTTAAATCCGGCGTCATCCATATTTTTTCTAAATTATAAAAAAGACGAACTTCTGGACGAAAAAGATGAATGATAATATCACCTGTATCAATCAATACCCAGTCACCTCCAGCAAGCCCTTCTACACACGCAAGCCCCTGCCCACTATCTTTCCAAGTATGTAATAAATGATCAGCAACAGAAGATACATGACGCTGCGAATTTGCTGAAGCTATGATCATATAATCAGCCAAAGATGACTTCCCTCGAATATCAATAGCAACAATATCTTCTGCTTTTGTATCTTCTAAACTCTTGAGAATAACTTCAAGACTCTCACTAACAGAAAAAACTTTTTTTTCTTTTGAAGGCATAATATCATAACAGTGTTTGTGTGCAACGTTTTTCAGATCAATATCCTTTCTTGTCGTTGTGTAATGTCAAAAAGAGACTTCTTTAGAAAGAAGCAGAATCTTATGAAATGTTCAAGAAAAATCATTCTTCTCCAAACGAAGGTTTGTTGAAGATTGAAAAGATAAAGGTCCATGCAAATAAGTCCAAACTGGCGGTTTTATAAAAGGTAAGCGCCCACTTTCTCTCTCATCCAAACGAAATCGGCGATAAATCTGTGCCATAGGAGAAAAGAGTGCCGACCTATGGCCTAAAGGACGATCAATAATTGCAATAGGAAGCATAGAGACAATATCACGCCATCGATACCAATGATGTATCGTTGTAAAACTATCCGCTCCCATAATCCATACAAAATTTACACTACTGTAATGGGTAAGAATATGGAAAATTGTATCTACCGATACTTTGCTCCCTATAGCTTTTTCAAAACCTGTCAAGCGAATTTTCGGATGGTCAATAAGTTTAAAACTTAATCGCATTCTCTCCTCTAAAGGGAGTAACTGTGTACAATCCTTTAAAGGATTGCCTGGACTAACCATCCACCATAACTGATCAAGATGTAAACGCTGAATGGCAATTTTTGCAACGAGAAGGTGCCCCGCATGCGGCGGATTAAAGGAACCACCAAAAAGACCTACAACATTAGATCTTTCAACATGTGGCATACAATTTTTCCATGGAAAAAATAGGCTTTTCAAACTCTAACCTGACCATTTCCTTTAACATGATATTGAAATGATGTTAGCTGTTCAACACCTATGGGACCACGTGCATGCATTTTTCCTGTTGCGATACCAATTTCCATTCCAAAACCAAATTCACCTCCATCAGCAAACTGTGTCGATGCATTGTGTAATAAAATAGCTGAATCTAAATGATTAAAAAAGATCTTCACCACTTCCAAATCCTCAGCAATAACCGATTCCGTATGTCCTGATGAATAACGCTTGATATGAGCAATAGCTCCCTCAACCCCCTCAACCGTTTTAACAGAAAGAATAGCATCAAGATATTCATGTGACCAATCTTCTTCAGAGGCTAATTTTACATCTGGCATAAGAAAAACAATATCTTCTGTGGCGCGAATTTCACATCCCTTCTCCTGTAAAGCAGTTAAAACAGGAAGAAACTTTTTTAATGCTTGGCTGTCAATGAGAACTGTCTCAACAGCACCGCATATCCCTGTTCGCCGCAGCTTTGCATTTAAAACAATATTGCGTGCCATATCTAAATCTGCCGATTTATCAATATAAATATGACAAAGTCCCTCCAAATGAGCAAAAATTGGAACACGTGCATCAGACTGAACGCGGGCAACAAGGCTCTTTCCACCACGTGGTACGATCACATCAATCGCTCCATCCAATCCTTTGAGCATTTCCCCAACGGCAGCACGATCTGTCGTTCCAACCATTTGGATAGCATCTTTGGGTAAACCAGAGCGCTCTAATCCTTGTACCAACGCACAATGAAGTGCATGAGAAGAATGAAAGCTATCCGAACCACCGCGCAAAATCGCAGCATTGCCCGCTTTTAAACACAAAGCACTCGCATCAATTGTAACATTTGGGCGACTCTCATAAATAATGCCAATTACACCAAGAGGTGTTCTTACACGACTTATATGAAGCCCATTGGGGCGTGTCCACGCACTTATGACCTGCCCAACAGGATCAGATAAATGAGCAACTTGACGAACACTATCTATCATTGCACCCAAACGCAATTCATCTAATCTAAGCCGATCAATCATTGCTGCTTTCAAATTATTCTGAGCAGCCTTCTCTAAATCCAAACAATTCGCCTGTAAAATTTCATCTGAGTAAGCCTCTAGGCTTAAAGCGATCATTTCCAATGCATTGTTCTTTTGCTCAGAAGAAGCAACAGCCAATGCTGCAGCGGCATAGCGTGCTTTTTGTCCCATATCTTTCATTTTTTCTTCTAAAGTCATCGTATCATCCACTCTGCCAAAATAATAAAAACAAAAGTAACTTTTTTAAACAGAATTGATCAAGTAACGTACAATCATATCATTACGATGCACCATAGCAGAGCGCGCCTCATACCCAAGAATAGCTTCAATTTCTTCACTTTTATGTCCTATAATGCGTACAGCCTCATCTTTGTCATAGCTTACAAGTCCACGCGCAATCTCAACTCCATCTGTACCAACAATTGCAACCGTATCCCCACGCTGGAAATTTCCCTCAACGCCAATAACCCCTGCTGCTAATAATGATTTTCCTGTTTCAAGAGCCCTAATGGCTCCTTGATCAATCGTCAAAACACCAGATGGATCTAAATGACCAGAAATCCATGTTTTCCAAGCATTGACAGATTTCTTACTTGCTGCAAAAAAACTCTTGCGTTCACCTTTGTCAATTGCAGCAAGGGGATTCATACGTTTGCCTGAGGTGATAATCATCGCCGTTCCAGCAGCATTAGCTATTTTTCCGGCATCAAGCTTAGTCTTCATTCCTCCCCGCGAAAACTCTGAAGCAGCAACATCTGCCATTTTTTCGATATCATGCGTAATGGATGCAACAAAAGGTATAAATTCAGCCGTAGGATCTCTATGGGGAGACTTTGTATAAAGACCATCAATATCAGATAAAAGTATTAAAAGATCTGCCCTCACCATTGTTGCCACACGTGCAGCTAAACGGTCATTATCACCATAACGAATTTCAGTTGTCGCAACAGTATCATTCTCATTAATAACAGGCACAGCCCCCAAATATAAAAGCATCTCAATCGTTGCACGTGCATTGAGATAACGTCTTCGCTCCTCCGTATCAAATAAAGTAAGCAAAATTTGGCCTGTTTTGAGCCCATGTTGAGCAAGCGCATCACCATAGGTTTTCGCTAACTCAATTTGCCCCAAAGCAGCACATGCCTGACTTTCTTCCAATTTCAAAGCCCCCTTAGGAAGCTGTAGCAATGTCCTTCCTAAAGCAATAGCCCCTGAAGACACCAATAATATCTCTACACCTTTTTTGTGTAATCCAACAACATCACTGATCAAACTTTTAAGCCATTCAACCCGTAACCCTGTCTGAGGATCAACCAAAAGTGCAGATCCAATTTTGACCACGATACGTTTATAGTGTGTGAGTTTTTGCAATCCAACAGCCATCTCAATCAATCCTGCTATCCCCACCGTTCTCCTCTTTACGTGAAATTTCAATAATACGTGCACCAGCACGCAGCACATTTTCTAAACCTTCGCGACTAACCGCAGAAAACATCATAACAGGTTGATCCGTTACTCTTTGTAAAGCTTCCTGTTTCGTTTTACGCTCGTCAACCGTGAGCGTATCTATTTGGCTTAAAGCGACAATTTCAGTCTTATTACTTAGATTGTTTCCATAAGACTCAAGTTCATGACGCACAATTTGATATGCTTTTGCAACATCTTCTTCTTGAGCAGAAATCAAATGAAGGAGGACACGACAACGTTCCACATGTCCTAAAAAACGGTCTCCAATTCCCACCCCTTCATGGGCTCCTTCGATTAACCCCGGAATATCAGCCAAAACAAATTCACGACCATCAATTCGTACAACACCAAGATGAGGATGTAGAGTGGTAAAAGGATAATCTGCAACTTTTGGTTTTGCAGCCGTCACAGAAGCTAAAAAAGTCGATTTCCCAGCATTTGGTAAACCAACAAGTCCCGCATCAGCAATTAACTTCAAACGAAGCCATATTGCACGCTCTTCTCCAGACAAACCTGGATTTGCACGACGCGGTGCCCGATTTGTCGATGTTGTAAAGTGAAGATTGCCAAAACCGCCATTCCCGCCTTTTGCAAGGCGATAGCGCTGTCCCACTTCCGTTAAATCACAGATTAACGTTGTATTATCTTCTTCAAAAATTTGCGTCCCAACCGGAACTTTAAGGATGACATCATCACCCTTCTCACCCGTCATATTACGCCCCTTGCCATGTCCCCCTGTTTTTGCTTTAAAATGTTGTTGGTATCGATAATCAATCAGCGTGTTAAGCCCATCAACAACAAGCACCCAGACATCACCTCCCCGCCCCCCATTCCCCCCATCAGGCCCCCCAAATTCTATGAATTTTTCACGACGAAATGATACTGCTCCAGAACCTCCATTACCAGAACGAATATAAACTTTAGCTTGATCAAGAAATTTCATTGGAAGCGCTCACTGAGGAATCAATCTTTCTACCTCTATAGGCAATATATTAATTTTACCAGCTTTTCATCATTGTTAACAGAGAAACTCTAAATATCTCTGAATAACTATTTGAAAAAATCATCATACTTAAATACATGCGTAAAGTTAAGCTTTTTCAAATACGTAAGTAAAGTTAAGCCTTCTTAAAAGAAGGTGCTATTCTTGTATTTTTGTTTTTCCCTTAAATTCAAGCGCTAAAAGATAAAGCTCCACTGATTCTGATCGGCTTGCGGGTGGTTTAACATGATAGACTTTTTTAAAATGCTGTTTTAGTATTGTGAGAAGAGTGTTTTCTGCTCCACCTTGAAAAGCCTTTGCCAAAAAATGCCCACCAGGTTTTAGAACAGAAAGAGCAAAATCAGCAGCAACTTCACATAAATAAATCGTTCTTAAATGATCTGTTTGACGATGTCCTGTTGTTGGTGCAGCCATATCAGAAAGTACAACATCCGGCTTTGTTCCTAAAGCATCAATTAATTTCTGCGGTGCATCTGCATGTAAAAAATCCATTTCCAGCATCACAACCCCAGGCAACGGATCAACATGCAAATAATCAATACCAACCACGCTAGGCTTTTCATCACTTGACCCTATTATATGCCCAGCCACCTGACACCATCCCCCAGGTGCTGCTCCTAGATCAATAACCTTTTGTCCTTTTTTCAAAAAACTATAACGTTCATTAATTTCAATGAGTTTATAAGCCGCACGTGAACGATAACCATCTACTTTTGACTGATGAACATAAGGATCATTCAGATGCCTCTCTAACCATCGCCGTGATGAAGCTTTAATGGTTCCTGCTTTCTTTTTTACGCGCTGATATAATTCATGTGACCCTGAACCTCCATAGCCACCCTTGGGTGTTTTTGTTATTTTTTTCATCGTTATTCATTGTCTCCATATTTAGTTCTCTAACGCTTGAAATCTCTGCTCTTTCTATGACGACACCATACACCATCGCGTAACATCAGCTCTATTAAAATTCCTTCCCTTAATCCACGATCAGCAACCCTTAAACGCTGACTTGGCCAAACTTCTCGAATAACATCTAAAATTGCACAACCAGCTAAAACTAAATCTGCTCTCTCTCGCCCAATAAAAGGACTTATTACGCGTTTTTCTATATCCCATGACAATAGGCGTTTTGTCATAAGAGTAATGTCTGCATCATTCATCCAAATGCCATCCACTTTTCTTCTATCATAACGCTCTAAATTAAGATACATTCCTGCTAAAGTCGTAACTGTACCAGAGGTTCCCAAAAGATGAAACTTCGGACCTTGCGCTAACTCTCCTAATTTATGACGATCTGAAAAATTATTTAACAACCTTCGCACATAGCTTTTCATTTTTTCAAAATCGTCTAAACTAATATTATTTCCTCCAAAACGTTCAGCAAGTGTAACAACACCAACAGGAAGAGAAGTCCAAGCGATAATCTGTCCAGATAAACGAAAAGAACGTTTTTGAGAAACATCAAGGAGAACAATTTCTGATGATCCTCCTCCAATATCAAAAAGCACAATTGCATCAATATTTGGCTCAACAAGCGTACTGCACCCTGTAACCGCAAAACGCGCTTCTGTTTGCCGATCAACAATTTCCAATTCAAGACCTGTTTCATCCAAAACACGCTGAATAAAATGCCTACCATTTTCCGCTGAACGGCAAGCTTCCGTTGCAATCAAACGATAACGCTTAATATGCCTTTGTTTTAATTTTAAATGACAAATCTTTAATGCTTCAATCGCACGATCCATAGCTTGCGTATTAAGAAAACCGTTATTTATTAAACCTTCTCCCAATCGTACAATACGAGAAAAAGCATCAACAACACGAAAATATCCAGGTTTACTGGGAGATGCGATAAGAAGACGACAATTATTCGTTCCCAGATCAAGCGCCGCATAAAGAGGTGGGGATTTTACTTGAGAAAACCGTCGAAGAAAAGGAACTTTGAGTTTTTTTGTTTTTTGAGCTCCTATCATTGTCTGACCATGAAACTCAAAAGCTGTTTCCGATTGAATAAAAACCTGTTTCTGTTTACAATATTTTTTTCTCTGTTGTCCCTTTATATCAACAAATATGGAGTGTGCCTCTGTTCGTGACAATGCAGAAAGATTGTTTTTATTACTACCACACGGATCATAGAACTGATCTGCTTCAGTATCGCATGTTTCTCCTCGCTCTGACTCTTTTGAACCATAATTTAACGGGGTCATTTCTCTCATCCTTTGAGCGTTTCCCCCAATAAATAAACGCAAAAACTCTTCTACTCACTCCTAAATAAAGCAACAATGCAGCATCAAATAATAAAAGAAACCATTCCTTCTTTTTCTATCATCAAAATTTTCTACGCTAGCATTATTCAGATTTTGGTATAATCTTTTGGTTGTTTTCATGAAATCATTCTTCTCTTTATGAATTGAAAACTATAAATTAATCGTTTACGTTCACATTAATTTTTATAAATTATGCTCTTTTCTTTATACCATTTACCGGAGCACACCTCTATTGTAACAAACCTACACTATCATACTATTTGCTGACTCTTAAGGTTACAACAACCTATACATTAGTACGGTTTATAAGAAAAATTTTTTTAATCTCGTTATCCACACACGAGCCTCGTTTGTTATATACAATGAAATAGCTTTGATTATGCTGGAATAAAAGTTCTGTAGTACTACACAATGCAATTACAATAGCTGTTATTTTGTGAATACCAATAAAAACTATCGTTCAAAAAAACCCCTAGAATTATAAATTTATCTGAAAAATATTAATACATAACCAGACCGCTTAAAAAAAGAATTTAGTCTACTCATTATTGTAAGAAATAAATCGATTATTTCTAATCTTTTTTATTTTTAATAACTAACGAAATCTTTCTTTAAGCATTACGGGAAACACTAACTTGATTTTCTATTACATATAAAGAACTTACTGTGACTTTATATTTCATAAAACTCTCACTATTTCCAACAAATCATCTCGATATCATATTATATAAAACTTCTTACTTATTTAATCTTATAATTTACACTCAGAAATATAATACAACAATTTATGGAAAAATGACTCTTGTTAAAAATACTCGATGGATTCTAAGGACGGAAAGAATTAAGTGCTGCATTTAACCCTTTAAATGGTACAGTAAAAGAAAATACCTTACCTTCTTTAGTTTTATAGGAAATACGTACCTTATTGTTCTGCTCTATTTGTTTAGTCAAAACCGGCCCTACAGGTGATTGTGCCAAACAAACCGTTTCATTACATTGCGTATAATTAATAAGAACAGGTTTTTTAACACCTTTTACAAACATTTGAATCGGAACATTTATATCAGAATTTGGCAATGTTCGAAAAAGCATCACTGCTTGACCACTTGTCGTAGAAACAAGAGACCAACTAAAAATGGTATTTCCTTCTTGATCATGAACCGTCTGTGTCACATTACATATACCTTGCTTATGTTTGAGCTTTTGTTTTTCGTCACAAATCAAAGTCCAATCATAAAACTGCATAATAATTCGACGTGTTTCGCCAGGTTCTCCCTTAGGTATCGATAAGTGCGGTGGATGCACTGTATAAATATTATTGTTCTCGTTGGCAAAGCTCTCGCTCTTGCCTATTAAGGCAAGAGCAAGCAGAATCTTTACTAACATACTTCTCGTTTTTACAATAACAGCCATTTTTTCTATTATCATCTCAACCTCAGAGTAATTCCAGCGCCTATTCCCCAATGACCTCCAGCACTTGTCACAGACACATTCGAGCGAATATTTCCATCTTCAGATGTATAACCAGCACCAATAGCAAGTGCAGATTGACTGCGCCACAAACCACTCCCAAATGAAACACTTAAAGATCCTGGTATATCATAGTAACGTAAGTTGGACACCGCTAGGCCAATAGCAGCAGCTTGTCTTGCTTCTTTCCGAACATCCTGAATAGCATAATTCAATGTCTCAAACTTCATATCCGT